>JBEVNF010000127.1:0-9756 GCA_040508255.1 Flavitalea sp. | reverse complement strand
CCAGGAAAGCGAGTACGCACACAAGTAACCAGATACTTGTTGTGGCACCAATCGCAAAACATAACCCTGTCAGGAAGAGGCAGATCGTGGCGCCTGCTGTACCAGTTAAGTACAATGGGCGACGACCAAGGCTATCAACTTTCCAGATCGCGATCAGAGTAAAAAGCATATTCGCCGCTCCGAAGATCACCTGTGCCATCAGTGAATTATCGAGCGATTTTCCTGCGTTTGCAAGAATGGTCGGGCCGTAGTAAATGATCGCATTGATACCACTGAACTGTGAGAACAAAGGAAGTAGCACACCAATGATCAGTGCACGTCGCCATTGAGGCGCAAGCAGTTCCCTGTACGATACATTTTCAACCTGGAGATTATTTTGAATACTGTTATAATCGTTTGCGGCATCTTCTTCTGAATTGATCTTCGTAAGAATATTTTTCCCTTCTTCATTTCTTCCCTTCTGTATTAACCAACGAGGGCTTTCAGGCACCAGACCCAGACCAAGCAGGAACAGTAGCGCAGGTATAACACCAAGCCCCATCATTCCGCGCCAGACTTCAGTGTGAAAGATCCGTCCGAAGAGACCTTCATTGTTTATTCCCGGTGTTGCACCAGACTGTGAAACCGCACTTACAAGACCCGCATTGCTGAGATACGCAACCAATATCCCAAATGTCACAGCAAACTGATAGTAGGTAACAAGTCGTCCACGCGATTTTGCGGGTGCAATCTCGGAAATATAAAGCGGAACAACATTCGAAGCCAGACCGATACCTACTCCACCAATAAATCTGGAAACGATGATCAGCGACAGCGAAGGCATTGTCGCGCATCCAAGGGCTGATAAAAGAAATAGGAGCGCAGATATCACCAATGGCTTTTTACGTCCAAGGCGGTCACTTAATTCGCCTGAGAAAGCAACACCGACAATACAACCAACCAAAGCAGATGACACGAACCATCCCTCCTGGAATGCACTCAGTGAAAACTGCTTCTGAAGAAATGGCAATACACCGGAAATCACGGCCATGTCAAATCCAAAAAGAAAACCACCCAGTGAAGCCACAAGGGTTATTATAAGTAAGTAGGCACTTTTATTCTGCATATCGTTAAGCTGTTGAGAGTTAAATCCACCCGATCTCTTCCTTCAAAAATGCTTTGATCAATTTTACTCTTTCGTTACCGTTATTCCGTACCCTGTATTTTCCTGCTGCGGCAGGGACTACAAATGTTTCAGCATAATGAAATACTGATTTTTTTCCGCCGGCAGTTTCCAGTGTAACCGAACTTCCTTCTACAACCATCAGCACATGGCAACTGTTATTGGTTTCAATCTCAACTTCATCGTCAAATTCCACCCTGTGCACATCATAAAAATGCTCAGCATGTGTAGGAAGATGAACCAATTGCCAGCCCTCACCTTTGTCTATAACTGAAGGTTTGGAGATCAGCTCCTGTTTTACCTTTTCTCCTTTTCTATCAAACTTCAAATTGTTGAACGCATGCTGGAGATTGATGGCACGTGGTTCACCGTTAAGATCCAGCCGCACCCAATCATACATCTTGAATGTGAAAATGTAAGGTGTCGCACTGATCTCAAGAACTACGTTGTTGATCCCAGCGCTATGCACAGTTCCATTTGGTATAAGGAACAGATCATGTTTTTTTGCCGGATGAAGCTGAACATAATTTTCTATATCGACAGCCTGGTTTTTCTGCCTGCTTGTTTCAAGTACATCACGGAATTGCTCAGGTTCGATATTATCCTGGAAACCCAGATATACACCGGCATCTTCCTTACAATCGAGTATGTAGTAAGTTTCATCCTGTGTGATCGTTTCACCAAAGTTGGAGCGGATATACTGTAAAGATGGATGACATTGAATAGACAGATTTCCACCATCCCAGGTATCAAGAAAATCAAACCTGATCGGGAACTCATCACCAAACAATTCAGCATGTTTACCAATGATCGATCTGTTATCAGCAAACATCAGGTAATCAAAACTAAGCTCGAGAAGATAACCATCACTTTCAAATACGATCCCGTTTTCAGGAACAATCAGTTCAAACGACCAGGCATAGTTGACCTCATCTTTATTGAGATTATGAAACTTCTCTTTCATCCATTGTCCACCCCAGGCACCAGCTTCAAACCATGGACGAACACGGTATACAGAAGTACTCATCTCTTTGAGTCCCCTGTTGAGATCAGTGGCATGGATCCAGTTGATATCATCAATCCATTGGGCATCAGCAAAGACCGCAGCTTTTGATAACAGCGACTTTTTATGTGCACCCAGTACAACCCAGTCAACAAAATAAAAACGTTTATACATCTCAACTGAACGTTGCGGCTGATCAGCACCAAGATTGTTGATCACGCCTGCACGCATGCGATACTGTATTTCATTTTTAGGGACGTCGATATAGACAACAGGTGCACTGCTGATGGAAGCAAGGGAAGCACCGGTACCATAAACAATTGTCAGTTCGTTCTCAACTTTGATCTCAGCGAGCTTCTTGGAATCAAAAAATTCAATCAACGATAAAGTACTTCTTCTGCCCCATAACGATTCATTTTCACCCATGAACGGTTTGATCAATGATTCAATTTTTTCAACCGGCTTCAAAGCTTCTGATATATCTGCCCATTTTACCTGTATACCTCTCTGTTCAAAGACCGCTGAAAGGTTTCTCCTTACCTCATTCCACAGAACACCACTGAATCCATCGATCAATACAACCGGATTTTCTGCGATCCAGATCGCCAATGATTCATATCCGTTACAGATCTTACCTGCGCCTAAAGTGTGAAATGGATAAATTCCATATTCGGTTGATGATTTATTCTCATCGTCGATAAATTGCGGCAACAACGGTTGTAATGTCAACCGCTGCTCACTGTCTCTCGGACCCGGCTTTCCTGCTGTGTTTGTACTCGTCACCAACATTTTCTCTTAGTTTTCTTTTGCCCCGCCGCAGCGGGACTATTGTAAGGATGAATTTCTATTTCGCAACTGATGGCGGATTTGCGATCCCCCATTTATAATTTGGTTCAGGTCCCATTTCAAGAACAAGTTTGCCACCGGCAAGTAATGTTTTTGCAGGAAACCAGAATGCATCGAGCTTCTTTCCGTTCAGTGTTGCTGATTGAACATACTTGTTTAGCCTTGATGCATTTTTTGCTTCGATCTCAAACTTTTTTCCACGACCATACTGACCACCAAGATCAATCGAAACATTTTCATACAACGGGCTCGCGATCTCATAAATAGGATCAACCCTTGCGCCGCCATCAACCTGGAACAAGCCAAGTGCAGCCATGATGAACCAGGCACTCATCTGTCCCTGATCTTCGTCACCCAGATATGCATTGGCAAGTTCGTATCCATAATAACGATCAACTATTGATCTGCTCCATTTCTGTGTGAGCCATGGTTGCTTTACCCAGTTAAAAAGAAAAGCAAAATGCATTGATTGCTGATTACCCTGGATCACCGGATAATCCCAGTAGGCATCGTTAGGTGCATTGAATCTCCAGGGTTCACTTTCTTTGAAACCCCAGGCAAGTCTTTCTTTAAATCTTTCGTTACCGATGGTCCTTGCGAGACCCGGCACATCCTGCGGAACAAAGAACGTCAGTTGCCAGGCATTGCCCTCAACATAATGTTCGTTCGCACCGGATTTGAAAGGATCAAAATCAGGAAACCAGCTACCATCTGATTTACGCATACGGGCATAACCGGTAACAGTATCAATTGCATTTTTCCACCAGAGCGATCTCGCAGAATACTCTTTGTACTTTGATGTTTTACCAAGCACCTTTGCAAACTGAGCAGCGGTCCAGTCATCATAGGCAAACTCAAGCGTGTTTGAAAATCTGCCCTTATCATATGGCACATACTTGTATTGCATATAAGCGGTAAAATCAGGATTACCTGCCTGTCCTTTACCAACTATCGCAGCAGGAGTTGAAATCGTTTTATCGATAGCAGCAAAGGCCTTGTTTGCATCATAATCACGGATACCCATCTGGTAGGCAGATACAAGCAATGGCACTTCATGTTCAGCCACCATCACTGGAATATATTCCATACCTGCCGGCCCTTTGGCGAGCCATCCTGTGGCATCATACATTGCAAGCTGAGAACGCACCCACTTTGATGTCCATTCAGGTGTAACAAGATTCCAGAACTGGTTAAGGTTCCAGAATGTGTTCCAGAATGCATCACAGCCAAGAGCAACATCTCCTTTGTTTTTCAGCTGTTGAATATTCTCTTCTGCGTCCACCCATTTACCATCAACATCACTGAAGATATTGCGGCTTCCGATAGCGCGATACATATTTGAATAGAAACGAAGTTTTTCGCGACGATCGTTTGATTGGATGTTAACGCGCGAAAGAAGACTATCCCAGGTTTTTGTCTGGTTTGCTCTTACTTTATCAAAGCTCCAGTTAAATGGTTTCGTGATCTCAGTCTCGAGGTTTAAAGAGGCACCCGCAACACTTACGTACGAGATCCCTGTGCGAACCTGAACAACCGGAGTTTTATCAGTATCAAATTCAACAAATGCGCCTGCATCCTTTGCATCTTTGATGTTTGCAAAATCTTTATCACCGATCACGTCATTGATCCAGGTTCCGTATTTCACGATAGGCTGATCAAACTCGATCACAAAATGAACGGTGTATTCATTTGGTATGCCGTTCCATACATCTTTGGTAACCTGCTTGCTGTACCCTTCAATGCGACGATCAGTTACTTTCCTGAGAGTCACCTCGGGTGTTTCGTAATGATACTCTGCCGGTGTTTGCAGATCGATCATTACGCGTCCGGGTTTGCCCGCAGGAAAAGTATATCGCTGAAAACTTGCGCGTGTTGTTGCTGTAAGTTCAGCCTCGATACCATAATCAATCAGATCAACTTTATAATAACCCAGCGGAGCTTCTTCAGTTGCTTTATCAATTGCTGAACGATATCCCTCTCCTTTTGGTGCACGCTGATCGCCGACCCTGATCTTAAGCGGACCGTTTACAGGCAACATTCCAAGACCACCCATTGTCCACTCATGTATATGACTGAATGCGCCAACAGATTCAAAGGTTGGATCATAACCGGCCTGCCAGCCATCGTTTTGATTATCTGGTCCGACTTTCACCATACCAAACGGCATCCATGGACCTGGTGCTATCATCCATCGTGAATGGGCCGTACCTAATTTTGTATCGACGTAATCAGCATAGGTAGCCACCCTTGATGAAGTCCTGTTAACTGAGCCTGACTGCACAATTTTACCATCAATCAGGATTTCATACTTGCTTGTCTTTGGCTCCTTAACAGAAGGCATAGGAGCTTCAAACTGATATCTTGCTATCTCCAGTTTTTCGTTGAGAATCGAGACCCCATCAAGTTTTACCTGTAGCGTTGGCTTGCCATTGAGATGTTCGATATCTACCAGGAGGGGTTGTATTTTTTGTGCACCCAAAGTTGTTTCATAGTTGGCTGCTTTGACTTCGCGGATATATGCTGTGGTTGGTGCTGTCAATCCGATATCAGCTGTCCCTTCAAGACGAACGTTATCAAACACAAGCCATGAACCATCGAGAGAAGTAAATTTGATCTCATTGCTTCCTTCGTGAAGTGCATCTGCCCTTAACGAAATGGATATGAGACGTTCTTCCAGCTTAAGCGTGGAATCGGGTAATTTTGAATCTGAACCATTTCCATCCAGCTCTATAACATTAGGCGTTCCATTGATGGTCACCTTGACTAATGGTGGAAGTTTTTGATTATAGCCTGCAAGATCTGCAACAAACTTATAGGTACTATTCGGAGCTATCTTACCAGCAGTAAATAAAATGGTCAGCAAATGCGAACGGATACCAGAAGTAGGAGCTGTTCCACCCCATTTATCTTTCGGTCCCGGAAGCACATAAGGAAAATCCTTTTCGGGTTTCGAATAACCAATGATGTAGTATTTATCTTCCCAACCAAAATCATGTTCAAGAAACTTCGCGTAACCGGAAGGTGCAAGTGCGAGATCATTTGTTTGATTGTCTGCCCTACCGATTTCCCAAAGTGTTTTCATCTGAGACAAGGCGGCCGTCACAGAAAACTGAATACATAATAGCAGCACGAATCCTTTTATCTTACAAACAATCATACCTCAATTACTTTTTTGTTGTCTTTGTTTTTATAGCAGTACCTGACATCGACGGTGGTGCATCACCTGGTTTGCTTCCCCAGTTTTCATTGGGGCGCGGACCCATCTGCAAGATAAGTGATCCTCCGTCAACAAGCTCCGAATGATAGAACCATGGCTTGTTCAAGGGCTTTCCATCAAGTGTGGCTGATTGAATATACCTGTTCTGATCTGAGACATTGATAGCTTCAATTGTAAATATCTTACCCGGGTAGTATTTTTCATCGAGATGAATAGTAACCTTTTCAAACAAGGGACTTCCGATCTCGTAAAAAGGCTTTTCGGAAGCTCCACCATCGGTTTCAAATAGTCCCATTGAACTCATTACGAACCATGAACCCATCTGTCCTTCATCTTCATCACCCGGCCATCCGTTGTAAGGATCAGAGCCATAATATTTGTTCATGATCTCGCGACTCCAATGTTGGGTTAGCCAGGGCTTGCCTGAATAATTGAACAACCATGCGGCCTGCATATTCGGCTGATTGCCATGGTTTATATAAAACAATTCCATCTTGTCGCCTATAGCATTGAAGTCTGCAGGGGCCGACTGATTGAATCCGAAGTCAAGTCGCTTATTAAATTCATCTTTACCCACGAGACCAACAAGTCCATTGATATCCTGCGGTACAAAGAATGTATACTGCCAGCCATTCCCTTCGGTGTAACCCGGCGTGTGAATAGGATCAAAATTTTTTAACCACGAACCATCTTTCATACGCGGACGCATGTACTTTGTTTCGGGGTCAAACATATTTTTGTAGTTGGATGCACGCTTCATGAACTGGCCATATTCCTTTTTCTTCCCGAGACTTTTAGCCATCTGGGCAACACACCAGTCATCATACGCAAACTCAAGTGTGTTTGATACGGGACCTGATTCACGTGGCACATAACCAAGTTTCATATAATCATTTAAGTCACGGTTTCCTGCTACTCCGCCACATTCATGTTGTACACCCTGCACGGTCTGTTGATGAAGCATTGCTTCCCATGCAAGATTGACATCATAATTCCTGATGCCCTTCTGGTAAGCGCTCACGATTAGTGCGATTTCGTGAGAGCCTTCCATTATACCTGAATATTCAAAGCCTGCAGGTCCCCGTGACAACCAACCGCCATCTTTATACATTTCAAGCTGGGATTTCACCCAATGGTTTGCAACCTCTGGTGTAAGCAGCGTCCATAATTGATTGAGATTCCAGAACGTGTTCCAGAATGCATCACAACCAAGTATCGGTGAATTTGGATCCGCAAGTTGTTTTACATTCTCGCAGGGGTCAACATACCTGCCATTCACATCACTCAATATCGAACGTGCGCTGTACGAACGATAAAGATTCGTATAGAATTTCTTTTTGTTTTCTTCTGATTTATCTTCTACTTCAATCTTACTCAGAATTTCATTCCAGGTATTCCTTGCTCTGAGTGCCGCTGCATTAAAATCCCAGTTGAAAGGTTTCAATTCGGTATCCATATTCAATCTGGCCTGTTCGATGCTCACGTATGAGATCGCGGTCTGCATCAGGATCTCTTCGTTATCTTTTGTTTCAAAATCAACAAATGCACCGATATCACCGCTGCCTTTTACTTCGTTAGAATTTGGAATGATGTCTTTTCCTTTCCAGGTACCTATAGCTTTGAAAGGTTTATTAAAGCGTGCAACAAAATGAACAGTGTATTCATTCCATCCACCTTCCTTCATCCAGTTTCCACTCTGTTGCTTTGAATAACCTTCAATTTCAGTGTCGGTCACTTTTGTGATCCTGGCATCCAGCACTACAAATGGATATTCAGCAGGGAATAATAAATTGAATAATACATGCGCTTCTTTTGATTCCGGGAAAGTCATTCTAAAGAATCCACCACGTGTTGTGCTTGTCAGTTCTGTTTTGATTTTGTAGTTGATGAGTTCAACAGAATAATATCCGGGGGTGGCTGTTTCTGTATTCTTCCTGATACGCGACCGATGTCCTGCTGTTTCACCTGTCGTGGTTGGTGCGTCAGGTGGATATATGCGTGGGTTCACCGTGCCTGTTGTTGGCATTACCGATAAGCCAGCCATCGTCCATGCATGGATATGACTGAACCCGGATACGCTCTCGAGGGCATATTCATAACCCGCTTTCCAGTCGCTGCCCTGGTTGTCGGGACTGAGTTGCACCATACCAAAAGGCATTGATGCACCCGGGTTCAGCATCCACCGGGATTCAGAGGTACCGACCAGTGGATCTGCATAGTCAACAGGTTGTTTGGTTTGTGCATTTGCAGAACCAACCATACTTATAAGTCCAATAAAAAATCCTTTCAGATCAGGCATCATATATTTTTAGTAGCCAGGATTCTGCACCAGTGTTCCATTGCTTTTCCTGATCTCATCATTTGGTATCGGCAACAAATAATAGTAATCGCCCTTCCATGGTTTGCGAACTTCAGCTTCAGGTATCACACCATAACCGAAGCTTAGTTTTCCCTTCAGATCGCCGGCCTGTGCCCCGGTCCAGTCCATCAACACACTTGTTAAGCCACGAGTGGGGATATCGATATTACCTGGTGCTGCTTTCCAGCGCAGCAGATCAAAAAATCTTGAATCTTCCAGGTGAAGCTCAATCGCACGTTCGTTGCGATAAACCCGGACAAGTTCAGCACCCGACGCTGTGATATCGGGCATATTCACAGATGGTCTCCTTCTAAGTTTGTTTATATACTCTCTTGCTTCCGCTTCGTTACCCAATGCGATCTGGATTTCTGCATAGTTCAGATAAAATTCTGCAAGCCTGAGAAAGGTGATCGCCTGACTGTAATCATAGTCAAAGCTTGCACGCGGTCCTTCAAAATCGTTATACCTGAGAAATGTATAACCGGTCTGCACGCGCCAGTGAAACGGAGTAAGACCCTTTACCCAAAATGTCTTTGAATCTCTTCCGAAATCAAAAAGGTTTTGCCCGTTCTTTGGATCAACCTTGTTTGGATTTGCATATGGAGCATTGTTACTTGCATTAGGGTTTGCATCTTCCCAATACTCATAAGTTCTTACGGTACTCTTTGCACCATCATTAATATTGAAAGGACCAGCTCCCGGATATATTACGGCGGAATAATATCTCGGGTCACGATCAACATTTGGATTTTGCGGATCATACCCGGAAGCAGGGTTTACAGTAACACCATCCGGCTGATAAGGATACTGTCCGTTTTTGAGTTGGAACATGTTCACAAAAGTTTGTGTAGGCATGATCCTTTGACGTGCATCAAAGCCCGATGGCCAGTAATCATAATTGAAACCCCAGTCAGGTATTCTCGTGTTTGGTGTAAACTGTCTTCCAAGAATGATCTCATCAGTTTTTAATGGACGTTTGAAAAGATCTGCATGTGTTGCATGCAATGAATAGCCTGCATCAATAACCGCTTTTGTGGCAGTTTCCGCAGCGCGCCATTTTGCAAGATCATTTGTTGAATTATTCAGCGGACTGGCGAGATATAAAAGTACACGTGCCTTGAGAGCAAGTGCGGCACCATGACTGATTTTTCCGGACACAGCATCAATCC
>JBEVNF010000112.1:0-5036 GCA_040508255.1 Flavitalea sp. | reverse complement strand
CAGTGGAAGCTGCTTAAGTGTAAACATTATAAATATTCTCAGCCATCACGCCCGGGGCGTGATGGCTTTTTTGTGTTTAACCCCGCTTTAATCTCTGTTACAGAGCTGTTAAGCTTATCTCATCCTTACAACCCCATGGTATGATTTTTCGTTTATTCTCTCAGATAAACATCTAAGAGATATGAAAAAATACATCTTGCCATTCGCCTTGCTTTTCGTGCTTTCTGCCGGCATGATTGGTTGCAGCAAGGATCCGCTTCGTGATATGACTGCAGAGGAGAGCCGGATTTATATTACCAACCGTGACTCAACAGTGAACTTCGGAAATTTTCAAACTTTCAGTATCGCCGACTCTGTTTCGGTGATCAGCAATAATAAGCTTGAAGGGCGGGAAAGTTCTGAACTTGACCGACTATACACGAATGCAGTGCGTCAGCAATTGATCGCACGAGGTTATACCGAGGTAGCCAATGATGCAAATCCTGATCTTGGTATCAACGTAAGCAGGCTTTACAACTCGTCAACAGGTGTGGTGAGCTACCCGGATTACTGGGGTGGATACTATGATTTTTATGATCCATTCTACTGGGGTTATCCGGGATATGGGTATGGTTTTCCTGGTTACTATGGAGTCTACCAGATCACAGAAGGTGCACTGTCTGTAGATATCCTTGATATCAAAGATGCAAGCGCAAGTAAAACGATCAATCTTGTGTGGAATGGTCTGATCCGTGGTTCAGGTGTATTCAATGCAGGTACTGCAGCAACAAATGTGAAAGCATTGTTTGATCAGTCAACCTATATTACCACCAATCAATAACCCCTTTAATTACTTCAAACATAAATAAGATGAAAAATATATTCAGGCTTTGTGTGGTAGCAGTTGCGGCGTTTATGTTCGCAGTGCCAGGGGCCAATGCCCAGCGGGTGAAGCTGAACATCAATTACTCAGCAGGTATACCTGCATCACAATCATTCAAGGATTATGTTTCAAATACTTCTTTGCGCGGCTTCAACGCTAACGTGTTGTATGAGCTAAATGATCAGTGGTCAGTAGGTGCAGGTTTTGGTTCACAGAATTTTTATCAGCGCTACCCACGTGCAACTTATAAAATGGCTGATGGAAGTGATCTTTCAGCAGTAATGACAAATACTGTAACGGTAATGCCTATACTCGCAACCGGACAGTTTAACATACTTCCTGAAGCGAAGGTTCAGCCTTATGTAGGACTTGGTGTGGGTGCGAACCTCGTGATGTTCAGCCAGTATTTTGGTGAGTTTGCAAATAACAGGAGCAAATTTGGTTTTGCTGCAAGACCGGAAGCCGGAGTATTCATACCAGTGGGAAGATATAAGGAATCAGGTATTACGGTTGGCGCAGCATACAACTTTATGCCTTTTAAATACGACAATATTTCGAACCTGAATAGCCTTGGATTGCAGGCAGGGTTTAAGTTTCCGCTGAGATAAAATAATTAGTAGCGTGAAGAGTGACTGAACAGTGAGCTTCGGTTATGCAGCGTGATGAGCGTGGTTAAGGTTGTGATGTGTGATTTGTGTTGATTGTGTTTAGTGTAATGTGAGGTATGCCCCCGTGATAAACGGGGGCATTTTGTTTTTTAGTTCAGCTGCGGATCGATGGGATAGTTCGCCATAATCTCATATTCGCCACCCAAAAGTTTCAGTGATTCTTTCCAGATCTGATCAGCCTTTGGTTCAAAAACAATATCGCGTGTTGCGGAAGCAAGCAACCACGATTTTTCCTGTACTTCTTCATCGAGCTGTCCATCGCTCCATCCGGAATAACCGATATAAAAACGTATTCCATCAAGTGAGATCTCACCTGATTTGATGAGCTCTATTGCTGTTTCAAAGTCTCCTCCCCAATAAACGCCCTCCAGCACTTCAAAGCTGCCGGGTATCCTATCTGCATACCCATGCAGAAAATGGATCGTATCCTGTTGCACCGGTCCACCATAGAATACGGGAAGTTTAAGATCATCCATATCATTCATCAGTTCATCAAGCGTATGTTCAAAAAGCTTGTTGATCACGAAGCCAAAACTTCCATCGTGCTTGTGTTCGCATAATAAAACTACCGTTCGCATGAAATTGGGATCCTTCAGAAACGGCTCGGCAATTAACAATATGCCTTTTCCTGGTTCAATCATATTTCTAAATTAAGTCAAAATCGTTAAAAAGCCTGGCAGCCGGGCTTTGAAGTGTTGCTGTTAACCCGGTTTAACAAGCTGTAATTTGGCAGGCTCGTGCAAATGACGTTATTTGTAAAACTTAGTTAAAACCTTCATTGTGAGGCAGACAGATTAAGTGTTACCGGAGGCTTTACTAAATTTGTTCCCTGATATTTTTGACCGAAACCAGACTAAACCGCTGTTCCGAACGGATTCTGTTCGTTGGGAGTTTTTAAAACCAAGTACGTGAAAAAAATCTTTCCTGTTATTATTGTACTCATCACGCTTTCGCTGATCGGAACAATTTATGTTCAGTACAGCTGGCTTCGCACGATGCTTGTTGACAAACAGGAAGAATTCAGAAGGAATATTTATCAGTCCATTGATGAAGTTGCCAAAGACCTTATGGAGCAACGCAATGCGATACCTACGCTTAAAAACTTCCGGTCAAGACCTGGTTTCAGATGGCCATCTGCCGAATTCAATTCTGAGCTGATGCGCCCGCCAACAATTTCGCAGAAATTCACATGGTATGTTGTTGAAGAAAAACTCCGCAAAGCACTCAGCAATCATGGATTAAAAAATCTCAAATTTGAATTTGCCGTTGTTTCAAGCAATGATGCTTCGGTGACTCAATTGAAATCGCGTGGATTTATAAAGGAAGTTGAAAAACAGGACACGACCAATTCATTACAATTTATATATCCATTTCAACCGGCACCCGGAAGTGACCTTGAGAACCTTGTTGCTGAAGAAGTGATCATGCTGATAGTACCTGATGTGAAAGCTGTTGCATTGAAGGAAATGCACTGGATGATCATCGGCGCTGTATTCTTTACACTGATGATCGTGACTGCCTTTTATGTAACCGTTAGTGCATTGTTGCGTCAGAAAAAAATGAGTGAGATCAAAAATGATTTCATCAATAACATGACGCACGAGTTCAAAACACCGCTTGCCACAATATCACTGGCGGTTGATGCCTTACGTAATGAGAAAGTGCTTGAGAACCGTGAGAAGATGAATTATTTCAGCGGAATTATCAAGGAAGAGAACAAACGCATGAACAAACATGTGGAAACCATTCTCCAGGCGGCATTGATGGATCGTCAGGAAGTACAGCTCAACAGGAATCCGCTCGATGTTCACCTCGTGATCAGCGAAGTGCTTGAAAATTACACGCTCCAGCTTGCCGAAAAAAATGGCAAGGTTGAACTACAGCTGAACGCAGCAAACGACGTAATTGATGGTGACGAAGTGCATTTCAGAAATCTCATTTCCAATCTTATCGATAATGCGGTTAAGTATAGCCGTGAGGATCTTGTGGTAACGATCACAACACATAGTACTTCAAAAAACTTTGTGTTACGCGTGGAAGACAATGGTATCGGAATGAGCAAAGAAACGGTTCGTAAAATCTTTGAAAAATTCTACCGCGCACATACTGGCAACATCCATAATGTAAAAGGTTTTGGTCTTGGTCTTAGTTATGTGAAAACCATTGTTGACGCGCACCATGGCAAGATCAAGGTTGAAAGCGTGCAGGGCAGGGGTTCAACCTTTACACTTGAGTTCCCGTTACTTAAGGCTTAGCGCCAAAGATCAGGCAGCCGTCACCATAGCTCAGAAATCTGAAATCGTTACCAAGGGCATATTCATAGATCTGTTTCCATTCCTCTCCTGCAAGTGCCGCCACCAGGAGCAATAGGGTTGATTTTGGCTGATGAAAGTTGGTAACCAATGCATTTACCACACGGAACCGGTAGCCCGGTCCGATAAGCAACTGTGTCTTTGTAATAAGCACAGAAATATTTCTCTCAAGCATCCAGTTTTTCAACGCTGATAAAGCATCAGTAATCGTGATCCTGGTTGTTGCATGATCAAAAGCGAACCATTGACTTACTGATAACTCTGCATCACTCATCTGCGGATACAATAGGATCTTCGCACCAAGCCAGTAAATACTTTCAAGTGTACGCATGGAGGTGGTACCAACGGCAATGGTTATACGCTCTGCATAGTCAACAAGCTTTTCAAGTGTTTCAAGTTTAACATCAATGTATTCCGCATGCATTTCATGCTCCTGCATGGTGGCAGCCTTTACTGGTTTGAATGTGCCGGCACCTACATGAAGCGTTACATATTCTCTTTCTATCTTTTTTTCCCTGAGTGAATCCATTACACGTTCTGTGAAATGAAGCCCGGCAGTCGGTGCGGCTACAGAACCTGGTTCATTTGCATAAATGGTCTGATAACGTTCGCTGTCCGCTGTATCTGCCTGTCGCTTGATATAAGGTGGCAATGGCATATTGCCCGCATAATGAAGGATCTCCGCGAATGTAAGTTCATCGTTATTCCAGCTTAGTTCAATCAAAAAAGCATCGGCTTCTTTTTGCATGTATGCCGCTTTCAGAACATAAGTTTTGCCTTCATGTGTGAAAGGGAGTTCAAGGATCTGGCCGTTTTTCCATTTGGAGGCACCTCCGATCAGGCAGATCCACTGCACACTGCCCGTTTGCTGTAGCGCACGCTGCAATCCGCGGTACGACGGATCGGGCTCGAGACAGAAAATCTCGATCCTTGCACCGGTGTCTTTTATGAATACCAGCCTCGCTTCAATAACCCGGCTGTCGTTGAACACAATCAGTGAATCTTCCGGCAATTGTTCCGCAATGTTCCGATAGGTGCTTTCGGAAATCTGTTTGTCTTTGTAAATCAGTAGTTTAGAAAGATCCCTCTCAACCAGGGGGAATTCTGCAATTCTATTTTCAGGGAGACTGTAGGTGTAATCATCGATCGACAAATCCTTCATAAACATTCAAAACTAGGTAATCCACAGGTTAT
>JBEVNF010000026.1:0-3137 GCA_040508255.1 Flavitalea sp. | reverse complement strand
TCGTGACCAGACCCCGCAGCCATTAGTAGCCACACCAAAAAAACCAAACCAGAACTAACATGCACATCAAAGTTTTTAAAGCATGCACTTGGACAGTGATGATTTGTTTCGTGATTTCAGCATGCAGCGACAGCAAAAAAATAAAAGCTGGTACCCAAACAGCCGGCCTGCAAATCCCCGCCGGCTTCAACGCTGAAAAAATCTGCACCACATCTTCAGATTCACTCGGATCATGGGTGTCAATGACTTTTGATGATAAGGGACGCATGATTGTATCGGACCAGGGAGGCGGACTTTACCGGCTGATAGTTCCGGCTATCGGTGATACAAATTCAAAGCTTAAAGTCGAAAAACTATTTCTCTCCGATCTCAATGGTAAATCACTCGACACAAACCGGACACCGCTTGAATCAACTATTGAAGGCGGTGTGAAAAAGATGTGGGGTAACGACCCTGTTGATTTGCTGGGATACGCACAGGGTCTGCTGTGGGCCAATAACAGCCTATATATGGTGATCAACAGCTACAACTATAAGCAAGGTGATAAGAAACAGATCAAACCGCACAGTGGTTTTTACCGTTTGCAGGACACAAATGGTGATGACAAATTTGATAAGTTCACACTATTGAAAAATATCGAAGGAAACGGAGAACACGGGCCACACAGTCTTGCTGTGGGACCAGACGGATCATCGATCTATCTCATTGCAGGGAACTTTTCGAAGATGCCTCAGATGGATAAAGCGCGTAATGTAGCTGACACACCACTTATAGACAACCTCTATCCGAGGTTATGGGGTGATACGCATGATGAATATGCAAAAGAACATGGTGGCTGGATAGCCAAAACCGATTCTGTTGGCAAAAGCTGGGAGCTTATTGCATCGGGTTTCCGGAATCCATTTGATATGATATTCAATGAAGCGGGCGACCTCTTTACTTTTGATTCAGATATGGAATGGGACCTTGGTTCGCCATGGTATCGGCCAACAAGGATCTGTCATGTTACCAGCGGTGCAGAATTTGGCTGGCGAAAAACCACACAAAAATGGTCACCCGTATTGCCCGATAATTTACCGGCAGTTTTCAATGTGGGACAGGGATCTCCAACGGGTATGGTATATGGTGGCAATACAAATTTTCCTGAAAAATACCGCAAATCGCTTTTTGCATTTGACTGGAGCTTTGGGATCATTTATGCATTTGCGCTGGAGCCCAATGGTGCATCTTATAAAGTACAAGGGGAGGAGTTTGTTGCAGGTTCACCACTTCCGCTTACTGATGGAATAGTGGGGCCGGACGGTGCCTTATACTTTCTCACAGGTGGCCGGGGATTGGATGGCGGTCTGTACCGCGTTTATTATGGCGACAATAGTCAAAAAGTAAATCCAATCGCTGCAACTGAACCAAATGAGCCAGGCAAGATCCGCAGGAAACTGGAATCCTTTCATGGGGAACCAAAAGCTGATGCTATCGCTTTCGCCTGGGATTATCTGAACCACGAAGACAGGTTTATAAGATATGCAGCAAGAATTGCAGTTGAACATCAGCCGGTCAGTGAATGGAGGCAGAAAGCTTTAAGTGAAAAGGATCCGATCAAACTAATTGCTGCTACCATAGCCCTTGCAAGAAAAGGGGATACAACAGATCGTGACCAGGCTTTTACAGCGCTTGAAGCTATAAACTATGACGCTTTATCTCAGCAACAACAGATCGACCTGGTGCGTGCTGTTGAACTTTTGTTAACGCGTATGGGAATGCCCGATGAAAAAGTTAAGCAAGCCACGATTGCATATCTGACTAACAAGTATCCTGCAAAATCGAACAATGAATTAAGCCGTGGGCTCATAAGAGTGCTCAGTTATCTTGATGATCCGCAACTCGCCCAGAAAGTTGTGCCGACATTGAATGATCTAAAGGATGATAACAGCTCGGGACAAACTGCATTTACAAATGCGTCATCGCTGGTAAACCGCAACATGGGTTATGGCAGTGATATCGCAAGGGTTTTGGCAAACGTGCCACCTAATCAGCAGATGTATATTGCAGGAGCGCTCAGCCAGTTACAGTCAGGCTGGACCCCGGCATTAAGAGAAGAATATTTCAAATGGTATAAAAAAGCAGCATCCTACGGAGGAGGCGCAAGCTATGCAGGGTTTATGAAAAAAATGCGGGAGAATGCATTAACTCATGTGCCTGCGGATATGAATAAATCTCTGGTAGAAATTTCAGGTGGGATCTCACCATTTGATAAAAAAGCAGATTTTGATGGTGAAAGTATTTCTGCAGAAGGACCGGGCAGGAAATGGACGGTCGATGAAGCCGCTGCAGTGGCGGACAGCGGAATTACAAAAAGAGATTTTGCACGCGGAGAAGGATTGTTTATTTCGGCGCTCTGTAGTCATTGTCATAGCATCAACGGCAAAGGCGGCTCTGTTGGTCCGAACCTGAGCCAGGTAGGCACAAGATTCAGTTACAAGGATATGCTGGAAGCCATCATTGAGCCAGGCAAAATTATTTCTGATCAGTATGCTCAAACTGTATTCTATCTGAAAAGCGGGGACTCACTTACCGGCAGACTCATCAGCCAGGACAATAACAACTATGTGATCTCGCAGAATTATTTTTCACCTTCAACTCCAACAGCAGAAATCCTGAAAAAGGACGTTGCAAAAACCGGAGCCTCTTCTGTTTCACCAATGCTTCCATCATTGATCAATCAAATGAACGCAGAAGAATTGAAGGATCTGCTGGCTTATCTCAAAGCCGGTGGTAATGCAAAAGACACCATCTTTGCAGATCCACCGGTTGAAAGGAAAAAGAAATAATCATTTAAGAATTTTCTATGAAGCGAATTATTGCGGCCTTTTGTCTTTTGATTTTTTTGTCGGCATGTAATGCACAGGCGGGTAAGGAAAATGGCAGGAAAATATTCAACGGAACAAACCTTGATGGCTGGAGCGCCGACACTACTTTCTGGTCGGTGAAAGATGGATCAATAGTAGGTGAAGTAACTCCTGAAAAACAATTGCCCTACAATACCTTTTGCATATGGAAAGGGGAGAAGCCATCGGATTTTGAACTTCGCGCAAAGGTTCGGATAACTTCGGAAGGTAACAGTGGTATACAATACCGCA
>JBEVNF010000451.1:0-6126 GCA_040508255.1 Flavitalea sp. | reverse complement strand
GGATTTTTGTTGAAGCTGAATCAGCTCAGCTGATCAGATATGTTGTTCAATCTTCTTAACGAAGTTTGATTTTGGTTGTGCGCCAACCAATTTGTCAACCACTTTACCACCCTTGATAAACAGGATAGCAGGGATTGAAGTGATACCATAATTCACAGATAACTGCGGGTTATGGTCAACATTTACTTTACCGATGTTGATCTTGCCATCGTACTCTTTTGAGAGTTCTTCGATAACCGGACCAATTGCACGGCAAGGACCACACCATTCAGCCCAGAAATCCACTACTGTGAGCTTTTCTGATGAAATTACCTTGTCCTGAAAGTTTGAATCATTAAATTCGGATGCCATAGTTTTATTTTTAATTTGTTATAGTTTCAGACTGAAATGAAAACGCTGTTTTAAGGCTAACATTGTGTTGTTCGGATCTCACAGCTCCCACTTAAATCGTGATATACAATAGTTGTCAAATTTACTACCAATCGTAATAACTGACAGGTTTGACATTTCCACAAATGTTCATTACTAAGTCAGTTACCAATCTTCTGCCAACTGGTCGGGTAATAAACATCAAACTTTAGCAAATTGTTGCAAATCAGTTTGTCACCACCTGTACGTCCAGCTCCGCCTTATCATACAGATAAACCGCCAATTCGTCATTCATCTCAAAACCCGTCTCCATCGTAAACATGGTGATTTTGGATTGAGCCTTTGGATCACTGATATTGAACTTAAAGCCAGTCTTTCCCGGGAATGATTTAACATTCTTTTCCAGAAAACTAACAAGCCCTTCATCCACAAATCTCGCTTCGATGTCCAGTATAACCTGTTTTGTCAGAATTTGTTTGATGCTTTCCAATAAAACCAGGCGCTCGACCTTGAATTCAAAATCAACTTTGTTGAATCTTGGCTTAAAGCTACCTGTGATAAACAGGTTTTTGCCTTTTTCAAGATAGGCGGCATACCGGGTATAATCATCGCTCCACAACATCATTTCCGTCTTGCCTGAATAGTCCTCAATAACTAAAGAACCAAACTGACGGCCGGTTTTTGTGAGCCTGTGTTGTGCATCTGTAACGAGGCCGGCGAGCCTGAAAGTACGACCCGCGCTTCCGGTTAATCCAACAGCATCTTTGATCTCGTTAAACTCACCAAGAGGCGTTATGCCATAATGCTTCATCTCAAAACGGAAGTTATCGAGCGGATGTCCGCTCATAAACATCCCGGTTACATCCTTCTCATGATCAAGCAGCTCAACAAGTGGCCATGGTTCACAAAGAGGAATTTTGGGAGGAATTACTTCAGGCATTACAAGATCGCCAAACAAAGTATTGGATGAACCGGCAGAGTTTGTCTGGAACTGGTTCCCGAAACGAATGATCTTTTCCATGCCGGTGGTATTATCACCTTGTGGCACATTGAAATACTGCGCACGATGCATATCAGTAAAACAATCGAATGCCCCGGCGTAAACCAGGTTTTCCAAAGTCTTCTTGTTAACTGCACGTTGATTTACGCGTTTGATAAGATCGAATGCATTATTGAAGTGACCGTTTTCTTCACGTTCAGCAATAATACTTTCCACTGCGGATTCACCCACACCTTTCAAACCGCCAAGACCAAAACGTATTTCACTCTTATCGTTAACCGAAAATCCTTTTTTACTTTCATTCACATCGGGACCATAAACCTTTTGTCCCATACGCTTGCACTCTTCCATAAAGAAGGTGATCTTTTCAATACTTCCGGCGTTGTTCAAAACGGCGGCCATATATTCCGCAGGGTAGTGTGCTTTGAGATATGCTGTCTGGTACGCAACAAATGCATAACAGGTAGAGTGCGATTTGTTGAACGCATATTGTGCGAAAGCTTCCCAGTCTGTCCAGATCTTTTCAAGCTTCGCAGTGTCAGGATATTTTTTGGAGGCACCGGCAATGAACTGGGCTTTCATTTTATCCAGCACGGCTTTTTGCTTTTTACCCATTGCCTTACGAAGTACATCGGCATCACCTTTCGAGAAGCCAGCAATGATCTGTGAGAGCAACATCACCTGCTCCTGGTATACTGTAATACCGTAGGTTTCTTTGAGGATGTCTTCCATTTCAGGAAGATCATAGCTGATCTCCTGGCGACCATGTTTACGATCAATAAAGTCAGGGATATAAGCGAGCGGACCGGGACGATACAAAGCGTTCATCGCAATAAGATCATCAAACTTATCCGGCTTCAGATCACGCAGGTATTTTTGCATCCCGGTACTTTCAAACTGGAATGTACCATTGGTCTCACCTTTCTGATATAGAAGAAAAGTCTTTTCATCATCAAGCGGAATTTCATCGATCTCGATAGAAATACCATGATTTTGCCTGATCATCTCAAGGGCGTTCTTGATGATGGAAAGTGTTTTCAATCCAAGAAAGTCCATCTTGATCACACCTGCATCTTCGATGATGCTTCCTTCGAATTGTGTAACCCAAAGCGGAGAATCTTTGGCCATGCTTACCGGTATCAATTCGGTAAGATCTTTTGGTGCAATGATGATACCTGCGGCATGTATACCGGTATTTCTTACCGAACCTTCCAGTCTTTCTGCTTCGTGCAGAACCTGGCTTTCTATACCGGTGGTTTTGTAGATCTCACGAAGTCGTTTAACGTTCTCAAGATCTTCCGGGCTGACACCATCTTTTTCTTCGAGGGATTTCTCACCTTCTTTCGGGTTAAGTGGAGCATGCAGTACACGTTTCAATTCTATGCCCGGACGATCAGGTATAAGTTTCGCCAGTGCGTTTGCTTCTGCGAGTGGAAGATCAAGTGCCCGCGAAACGTCCTTGATACTCATCTTCGCAGCCATCGTACCGTAAGTGATGATCTGTGCTACCTGGCTTTTGCCATATTTATCAACAACATAATCGATTACTTTTTGTCTTCCCTCATCATCAAAATCCGTATCGATATCGGGCATTGATTTCCGATCCGGGTTAAGGAACCTTTCAAAAAGAAGATTGTACTTCATCGGGTCGATATTGGTGATACCGATACAATAGGCAACCACACTTCCTGCTGCAGATCCACGACCCGGACCAACAAATACACCGAGCTCACGACCGGCCTTGATGAAGTCACTCACAATCAGGAAGTAACCCGCAAAACCCATCGTTTTGATGGTATGCAATTCGAAATTGAGACGTTCTTCCACATCAGCAGTGATCTCACCATAACGGTTTTTTGCGCCGTTGAAAGTGAGGTGTTTCAGAAATTCCCACTGGTTAAGATTGCTGTCAGTATGGATCGCAAATTCTTTTGGTATTGGGAATGCCGGTAGAAGAATATCTTTCTTAAGATTCAACACCTCAACACGATCAACGATCATGTTTGTGTTGTCAATTGTTTCCGGGAGATCCTTGAAAAGTTTTGTCATCTCCTCACTGTTCTTGAAATAGAACTGATCATTCGGGAACTTGAAACGACGATCCTTAAGATTGATATCGTCATTTACTATATCGTCATAACCTGGTGTGCTTTTTTTCTCACCGGTATTAATACATAAAAGAATGTCGTGTGCATTGTAATCATCCTGATCGGTATAATGGCTGTCATTGGTCGCGATCATTGGTACATTGTACTTACGGGAAAACTTAATCAATGTATTGTTGATCAGTTCCTGCTCCTTCATATTGTGACGCTGGAGCTCGATAAAGAAATCATCACCGAAAATATCCAGCCACCATTTGAATTCCGCTTCAGCTTTTTCCTCGCCATCATTCAGAATGGCCTGGGGCACATGCGCACCGATACAACAGGTTGTTGCAATCAGACCTTCATGATATTTTTCAATCAGTTCTTTATCGATACGTGGGTACTTGCTGTACATACCCTCGATAAATCCGAGGGATGTTAGTTTGATAAGATTCTGGTATCCGACTGCATTTTTTGCAAGAAGTACCTGGTGAAAGCGGTTGTCTCGTTGTTCTTTTGTAAAGATCTTGCGATGCCTGTCAGTTACCACATAAAACTCGCAACCAACAATTGGTTTTACCTTAAGTGAACCATCCTCATTTTTGTGTTTGTATGCCTCTGCCACAAACTCAAATGCACCGAACATATTACCGTGATCGGTAATAGCAAGTGCAGGCATTCCATCCTTGACAGACTTCTTATAAAGACTCGGAATTGAAGCTGCTCCATCGAGCAAAGAGAACTGGGTATGGACGTGAAGATGAGAGAATTTTGGCATGTGTTCCGCTGCGATTTTAGTACCTGCAAATTTAGCCAACCGGGGGCAGTTAACCTTGGTGGTTTATCCACAAAAGATTCGAATGTTCCAGGTGGAATTTACAACAACTGTGAGTGAGCCTGGTTCGCAACGTGTTGACCCTAAGAATGTTTTTTGAAGAAATTAACAAGTGCAATGCTTAACTTCGCGGCAATTTCTGACTAAAAAGCCAGCCTTGAAAAAACGCACGGGTCTTCATTTTTCTTTAATCCTGCTCGTTGGATGTATTGCTGTGAGCTGTTCAGCCTCAAAGAAAACCGCGGCCAAATCTTCCACTAATGAAAACGCAACCGTTAAGGGACCGTTGCCACCGCCTTCGCATTACCCGAACCGTCCGGCGAAATCAGATAAGTCAGGAAGCAACAGCGCTGAAATCACTTCATCAGAAAAGTCCCTCGGCGCCTTACAGTTCAAATATGCGATCCTGCTCGATGTTCCTGTAGAGGAGATTGACAACCGCCGATTGTTCTCGTTCATTGATTCATGGTATGGAACTCCCTATAGGTATGGTGGTTTCACGCGAGATGGAGTGGATTGTTCCGGGTTTACCCAGAATTTTATGACTTCCATTTACCAGATCCAGGTTCCAAGAGTTTCAGCAGAACAATACAATCAATCGAAACGTATTACCCGACGCGAATTGCGTGAAGGTGACCTTGTTTTCTTTAAAACCAGTGGCAGATCAATTTCGCATGTCGGTATATATCTTCGCAATAATAAATTTGTTCATGCATCAACTTCAAGTGGTGTAATGATCAGTGATCTTGATGAAGACTATTTCGCGCGTCGCTATGCAGGTGCGGGAAGAGTTAAATGATCAGCTTTGAGTTCTGCTCAGACCTACTTTTTTCTTCAAAGTATTTAAGACCGGTTTCACATCTGCCGAAAGATTCAACAGAAGAATACCTCCCAAATACAATATTGCAAACACAAGACTTCTTGCTACGATCCATCCGAGACCTATCTTCCCATCAAATAAAATATGACAAATGAAGTAAGTGAATAATCCCAGCACAAGGGTAAGGATGGTCTTACTTGTGAACGGCTGAAGATTATATTTCTTCAGCAGGAAAAAGTACCTGATTGTATTGTACACGGTAAGGGCAATCAGGTTTGATATCGCAGGACCAATCACACCAAGTGATTTGGTCATGAAGTAATTCAGGGGAAGCGTTAAAGCAAGCAGGATCATACCTGTAAAAAACTCAAATCTCCATTGGGTTGAGGTGCCAATGATCTGTGAGTTCACGCCCGTTCCCAGGTCCATGATCCGCATCAGGCCGATAAAGAAAAAAACATCTTTTGCTTCGATGTAAGCACTTCGAAATTTAAACGTTACAATGCCATCGGTAAAGTTGATCCAGATAAATACAAACATTCCGGTTGCAAAGATCAACTGGTTAATGGAAGAGCTTTTGTAGATTCTCCTGATCTTATCAAAATCTTTGTCCTTCCAGGCTTTTGAAAGCGGTGCAATGCTTGCCGCAATTATTCCGCGCTGTGGTGCCTGCACAAGACTGGCAACATTCTGTGCGAGCGTGTACACACCGGCGAACGCAAGCCCATCGGGCAACACGTGTGCGATAACCAGTGTATCAAATACATTTGAAATATTAAAGATCAAACCGCCTCCCCAGATGAAACCAACAAGGGCAAGAATCTTTTTTCTGAACCTGATGCTGACACGACTTCGTTTGAAAACTAAATTGATTCTCTTATTGTATACGAGATATCCAAAAAGGATCCCCGCTATGACAAGGTAAGTACAAGCATAGAGCTTTATAAACACATCATACGAAGGCACCACCTTCATAATAGTAAGTATAACCAGCACAGTGGTTAACAAACGAAAG
>JBEVNF010000447.1:0-5247 GCA_040508255.1 Flavitalea sp. | reverse complement strand
TCAATTAATCCTGTAGATTTCCCAAGCGAAAGGCTGAGTTTATGTATTTTGCTTTGAGCCTTGTGTTTTGTTTTCGGCTGACCTGCCTGGAATATTTCAATTGCATTGTTGATCACGGCCATCTCTTTCAGATATTCTTTCTCCTTCCTGAGCACTATCATCAGTCTGTTAAAAGCCTGCTCTGCAGGCAATTTTCTTTTGATAAGTGAGCGATAGATCTTCTCTGCATCTTTATATTTGCCAGCCACTTCCAGTTCCCTGCCTTTCTCTAAATGTTCACGTACCGTTCCACCCCCTTCAGGATCAAGATGTGCGATTTTCATACCCATCGGTGTATTTAGAAAGGATAGAATTCAATTTTGTCTTCAATGAGTCCGGGCAATTGGTATTGTAAAGTATATGTGCCGGATCACTTTCAAAATGATAGCACTGGCTCGCTTTTATTTCGTTTCCATCTATAAACAGCGATTCAGCGTCAAGTGCTTTCAGTTCACGCAGCAATTCAGTTTGTACTCCGGCGCCTTGTTTAAGTTGCATATAGGTTTTATATACAGTTGTAAAAAATTATGCCAGAGACATATGTTCCGTCACAATCGCGTATATATGCAAACACTTATGTTGATAGTAAGAAGTTTCTCTATAAATTAGCTTATTCGTGCCCGATAGGCTCGTTGAGTTTTTTTAAATAATGGCTTACCTTAACTTTACGTTATGATTGGACATATACTACTTATAGACGACGATCCGGATGAATGGGATATTTTCAACGAAGCGCTCCAGGAAGTTTGCGATAAGTGCAAATGTACCTATGCAGATGGGGCATTGGATGGATTGAACATGTTACGGTACATTCGCCCGGACGTAATATTTCTTGACATCAACATGAGCAAGGTGAACGGGTTTGAATGTTTGCAGCGAATCAAGCAGATTGATAATTTTGCAACTGTGCCTGTGGTAATTTATTCAAACGGGATTATGGATGAGACCGTAAGAAAGGCCAATGAACTTGGTGCAGTTGCCTGTATCAGGAAACCAACCGGCATCCCTGATCTGGCTATTGTGCTGGATCATGTGATAAACTCAAACGAGCCACTGGAAGCGCTCGGGAACAAATTTATCTGATCTTTTTTCCAATTATTTACCTGCTGAGCACTCCGTTGGGTTTTACAATCAGATTTTTCATTGTGATCTCAACGAGTCGCTCCTGTAGTTGTTGCAGACTACAACCCTTCTCGAGGAAGCCGTCAGCACCTTCTGCTAAAGCAAGATCGACACTATACATTGTGTCGTCGGCCGAAAATGCAAGGATCGGGACCTCAGGATAATGAAATTTTAAATGCCTGAACAGCGAGATATCCGGAAGATCTGTTAACTGTGTTTCCGAGATGATTGCATCAGGGGTATTTTCAAGCATTGCCATCTGTTCTATAAAATCAAGGCTATCGCCACTTCTGGCAACGATCTCATAATTCAGGTGAATCATGATCTCCTCAAGACACAATCTGAGTATCTCATGAGGTTCTAAAATTGCTACTGTCTTTCTCACTTTTTGGTCGGTTTGGGGGTTAGTGACAACAAGGTACAGCGATGAACCTATGCAGGCAATCATTTGCAGTTTGTTTTGGACAAAAGCAATATTATCAGATATTCAACCTAAGGGTTTATCATTAAGAATAAGGTAATAGCAAACTGATCCTTAGATGTTTAAGCTATTCTTCTAAACGAGTTCATTTTAGTAGGAAGTTCTCATGTCACAGGTTTGTGACTGACCTGATCCGGCTATAAATGTTAAAGATTCGCAAACAGAATCTTTGAGCTATATTAGACTTATTATTGACTGCTAACCCAACACATTGATATGAAATGGATTGCCATATTGCTTCTCCTCGGAGCCCCGTTTTTAAGTTATAGCCAGAAACAAGATACCCGACTGTATGAACTCCGTGTTTACTATTGCCTTCCCGGAAGATTGGATGCGCTGATCGAGCGATTTACAAATCATACAACCAAACTTTTTGAAAAACACGGGATGGTGAATGTTGGCTACTGGATCCCTGTCGACAATCAGGACAATGCTTTGTATTATGTACTTTCTTTTCCCAACCGCGAAAGCCGGGATAAATCATGGGCAGCATTCAACAATGATCCCGTATGGAAGGACGTCGCAAAAAAATCGGAGGAATCAGGCAAGATCATTAAGAATATTGTTTCAACATTTATGAACGCAGCGCCGGTATCTCCTTCTATTAAAAAATCTGCCGGCAAAACTGATCGCAGTTTTGAACTACGCACATATACTCCTGAACCAGGGAGACTGGACGAACTCTTAAGCCGTTTCAAAAATCATTCAATCGCCTTACTTAAGAAACACGGTGCAACGCATATTGCATATTGGACCACACAGGAAGAGGCTGGTGCACCATCCAAACTCGTGTATATGCTTGCCTTTCCTACGATGGAACAGGGCAAAGCCACATGGGATGCATTCAGAAAAGATCCTGATTGGATAAAAGCAAAAGCCGAATCTGAAAAAGATCATCCGATCGTGCAAAAGGTTGAATCGATCTTTATGAAACCAACTTCCTTTTCAACAATCAGATAAATTATCCGTTAACAACATTCACTGGTTTTCCCCGGAGATAAGATTGCAGATTGCTTACAGAGATCTGCAGAAGTCTCTGCCTTGCCTCTTTTGTTGCCCAGGCGATATGCGGAGTGATAATTGTATTCTGTGCTTTAAGTAATGGATTGGAAGCAGAAGGTGGCTCTACAGACAGAACATCAAGACCCGCTCCCGCTATAGTTCCGTTATTCAGTGCGTCAGCCAGATCCTGTTCGACAATGATCGGCCCTCTTGCAGTGTTCACAAGAAACGCAGAAGATTTCATCTGAGCCAGTGCTGCATAGTTGATCATTCCTTTGGTACGATCGGTAAGCGGACAATGTATGGTAATGATGTCTGCCTCCATGTAAAGACTTTCAGGGTTCGTCCATCTGAAATTCTTTCTGCCTGACTGATCTGTAATGGATCTGCTTGAAGCTATCACCTTCATGCCAAGCGCCCCGGCTACATCGGCAACCTGCTGGCCGATTGTACCAAACCCAATGACACCTATCGTTTTGCCAGCGAGTTCAGTAAGGGGAGATAGTGTATAGGAAAAGTCCTTCGAACCCACCCAGTCACCCTTTGCGACAGATGCAGCATGTATGCTGACCCTGTTAAAGTGTTCGAGTATCAGTGCAAAGGTTAGCTGAACAACGGATGCTGTACTATACCCCGGAACGTTGCATACAACAATGCCATGCGATGCCGCAGCATCAATATCAACAATATTGTACCCTGTTGCAAATACACCGATGTATCGCAATGCAGGCAGCTTCGATATAACCTCAGCAGACACAGGGACTTTATTGGTGAAAATGATTTCCGCATCCTTTGCCCTTTCAACAACTTCGGTTACTGATGACCGTTCGTAGATCGTCACATCACCATTTTCCTTGAGATCGTCCCAGGTCAGATCCCCGGGATTAAGAGTATATCCATCGAGCACTACTATCTTCATGATTGCTATCTTTGGGTGATAAAACTAAGCAATGTTGAATAATCTCAGAAACATCGTAGCTATCGGCATTATCTGCACATTTACAGTATCCTGCCAGGGACCTTCAAATCAGGGCAACGCTGATACAAAAGATTCAACTTTCCTGTTGTTAAAAAATCTGAACATCATTGATGGAAACGGCGCGGCGGCAGCTGCGGCTGTAGATCTGATCATCAAAAACGGACTGATTGCTGAGATCGGTAAAGATCTGAAGGCTGATGGTGCAACTGTCGTAGACTATTCAAATAAAACGGCGATACCAGCACTGATCAGTGGTCACGTACATATAGGTAATCTTAAGGATACAACAACTGTTGCCGCAAACTATACGAAGGAGAACATCCTTGCCCAGGTAAAAAAATATGCAGACTATGGAGTATTGGATGTGATGGTTATGGGCAGTGATCGGGCATTGCTTTTTGAGAACGGATTTTATGACAGCCTTCAAAATGGAAAGATCAATGGAGCAAGGGTTTATTCAGCGGGTTATGGTTTTGGCACACCAAAAGGTCTGCCGCCATTTGATCTTGCAATGGATAATGTAAATCGTCCTTCAAACGTTGAACAGGCAAAGCAACAACTGGATAATCTTGCCACATTGAAACCAGCGATGATAAAAATGTGGGTTGACGATGGTGGTGGAAAGTTTCCAAAGATGGACTCTGCCATTAGTGCAACCATCATCATCGAAGCAAAGAAAAAAGGTATCGCAACAGCAGCGCATGTTTTTTACCAGTCAGATGCAAAACGACTGATCCGCAATGGTCTGAAAGTGATCGCTCACAGTATACGCGACACGATCATCGATGATGAGCTGATTGACCTGATGAAGAAAAACAATGTGATCTATATCCCTACGCTGACACTTGATGAATATGCTTATATCTATGGAGAAAGCCCTTCATGGATCAATGATGAATTTTTCAAACGATCACTTGAGCCGGGTGTTTATGAAATGATCACTTCTCCCGGATTCCAGCAGAAAACAAGAACATCACCTGCTTATTCCGCAAAGGTAAAAGCGTGGCGCACTGCTATGGCAAATCTTTTTAAAGTGTACAAAGCAGGTGTAACAGTCGTAATGGGAACAGACTCCGGCGCAATGCCAATACGCGCACAGGGATTTTCAGAACACAGAGAACTGGAGCTGCTTGTGCAGGCAGGATTGACCCCGCTTCAGGCAATCACAACGGCTACAAAAAATGGCGCATTGATGCTTGGAGTAGCAGATAAAACCGGAACGATTGAAAAAGGTAAACTAGCAGATCTGATCATACTTGATGGAGATCCGTCAACAGATATCTCAAATACAAAAAAGATCATCAGGGTTTATAAGGCAGGGATCGCGGTTCGATGATCATGCGATAGGCTTTTCAAAACAGACGCTGTTTTTGATACCGATGTATTGTCCATAGTTAGGAATGATCTTATAGCCTGATTTTTTGTAGAGAGAGATTGCTTCTGGCTGATTCATACCTGTTTCAAGGACAAGCTTCGTGTTACCAAGTTCTGCTGCCCACTTTTCAAGTTCGGTTATCACTGCTGATGCGAGGCCCCTGCCACGGAACTCAGGAATTGTGTACATTCTTTTCACTTCCATGCAATGTTCTTCATAAGCTTTGATAGCACCACAGGCAGCGGGCTT
>JBEVNF010000435.1:0-11446 GCA_040508255.1 Flavitalea sp. | reverse complement strand
CCACTGCTACGGCATTTAAAGTTTTTAGTAAGAGTCTGCTATATTAACTTCAGCTATCGGAATATTGAATTAATAAAAGCAGGCACATGATACTTTCAGGTTCATCGGTCAGGTCAATAAAGAGTGGTGATATTGCGTTGCCACCTGACGAGGTATTCACTTATCCTGAAAAGATTCTCCAGTTTGGAACTGGTGTGCTTTTAAGGGGATTACCGGATTATTTCGTTGATAAGGCAAATCGCGCAGGTAAATTCAAAGGCAGGATAGTCATAGTAAAGTCAACCTCGGGTGGTGATGCTGATGCTTTCAAAAAGCAGGATGGTCTGTATACGATCTGTGTCAGAGGTGTAGATGAAGGAAAAAAAGCGGAAGAAAATATTATTTCATCTGCAGTAAGCCGTGTGCTTTCTGCGAAAACAGAATGGAAAGAAATTCTCGCCTGCGCATCAAATCCTGCGCTCAGGATTGTGATCTCAAATACAACGGAGGTGGGACTTGTACTTAAAAAGGAATCCGTTAAACTGGAACCTCCTGAATCATTTCCTGCTAAGCTCCTTGCATTTCTGTTGGAACGTTACAGGGTTTTTGGTGATCGTGATGATTCCGGTCTTGTCATCATTCCAACTGAACTTATCGTTGACAATGGTTCAAAGCTTCGCGGGATCTTAAATGATCTTGCCATATTCAATAGTCTCGATGAGGCCTTTATTGAATGGATGAATACAGCAAATACATTCTGCAGTTCACTTGTTGACCGCATCGTTCCCGGTAAACCTTCACCCGCAGTGGCGGATCTGATCCATGAGCAGTTTGGTTATGAAGATGATCTGATGCTCATGGCTGAAGTTTACAGACTTTGGGCAATACAGGGTGATGAAAAGGTAAAGGAAATTCTTTCATTTGCTGCAATTGATAAGGGTGTGATCATTGAACCGGATATTGATATTTATCGCGAGCTTAAACTTCGTATGCTGAACGGAACACATACACTCAGTTGTGGTCTTGCAGCAATAGCCGGATTTGAAACAGTAAAGGATGCCATGAACGATGCTGATATGGCTGATTTTATTGCTTCACTGATGCTTGATGAGATCATAGCCGGGATACCATATCGTGTTCAACCGGGCGTTGCCACCACATTTGGTAAGAAAGTACTTGACAGGTTCCGCAATCCATTCATCGAACATAAATGGGTAAGCATAACCATGCAATACACATCCAAGATGAAGATGCGAAATATTCCCGTGTTGCTGAAATACTACCAGGATAATCCCGGTGTACCATGTTCCATCGCTTTTGGCTTTGCAGCCTATATCCGCTTTATGGAAAGCGCAAAGAAGGCTGATGGTAAATATTATACAGAGATCAATGGAAAAAATATCCTGGTTCAGGATGACCAGGCAGCATACATCAGTGGATTATGGCAAAGGAACGGTGCAACAGGCATAGTGAATGCTGTTCTGCGCGATGTTGATCTGTGGGGATCGGACCTTACTGCACTTCACGGTTTTGAAGCAGCCGTTGCACAATATCTTAAAGCTATCATTGAGAACGGTGGTCGTAAAACACTTGCTGCATTCCAGCAGGATAAGCAACTGGCCTGACCACTGAATACGCATACACAAATCAGTTTCAACAGATCTGCCAAATGAAAAAATTTCTCGACGACAATTTTCTGCTGCGATCAACAACAGCAGAAAAACTGTATCATGATTTTGCCAGTAAGATGCCTATCATAGATTATCATTGTCATCTTCCGCAGGATCAGATTGCCGAAAACAAAAGTTTCAGAAACCTTACAGAAGCCTGGCTATACGGCGACCATTACAAATGGCGCGCGATGAGAACGAACGGTATCGAAGAAGGTTATTGTACAGGTGATCAGCCAGATGAAGCCAAGTTTGCAAAATGGGCCGAAACTGTTCCCTATACTATGCGAAACCCTTTGTATCACTGGACGCATCTTGAGTTGCAAAGATATTTTGGTGTTGAGGAGGTTCTCAATCCTTCATCATCCAAAAAGATTTATGACCATTGCACCGCTCTTCTGCAGACTGACGATTATTCTGTAAGGAGCCTCCTGAAAAAAATGGATGTCCGGATCATCTGCACAACTGATGATCCTGTTGATGATCTGAAACATCATCAGAAATTGAAAGAAGAAAATTTTGAGATAAAGATCCTTCCTGCTTTCAGACCAGATAAGGCTATGCAGATTGATGATATTGCTGTCTGGAATAATTATGTAAACAAACTCGAAGAGGCTTCGGGCGTCAGCGTATCAAACATGAATGAATTCATTGATGCGCTCAGGAAACGTCATGATTTTTTTGCGGCCAATGGTTGTGGCGTTTCTGATCATGGTCTTGAAAGATTGTATGCAGCAGATTATACCGAAGCAGAGATTGAAAACATATTTGCAAAGGCAAGATCAGGAAAGTCGTTGACACCGATTGAAAATGAACAGTTCAAATCGGCCATGCTGGTGCATTTTGCACATTGGGACCATGAAAAAGGCTGGGTTCAGCAATATCATGTTGGTGCGCTCAGGAACAATAATACAAGAAGATTAAAAGATCTTGGCCCTGATACAGGCTGGGATTCAATCGGAGATTTTCCGCAGGCATCAGCCATGTCGAAATTCCTGAACAAACTTGATAACACAAACCAGCTTGCAAAGACTATATTGTACAATCTTAACCCTGCAGACAATGCAATGGTTGCAACAATGACCGGTAATTTTAATGACGGAACATTTGCAGGCAAGGTACAATTTGGTTCAGGCTGGTGGTTCCTTGATCAGAAACAAGGGATGACTGAACAGATGAATGCTTTAAGTAACATGGGGCTGATCAGCAGGTTTGTGGGAATGCTGACTGATTCAAGAAGCTTTCTTTCTTATCCGCGTCATGAATATTTCCGGAGACTGCTTTGCGATCTTTTTGGGGAAGAAATTGAGAACGGAGAACTGCCAAACGACTTGCCATGGATCGGTAAACTGGTAGAAGACATCTGTTATAACAACGCGAAAAACTATTTTAACTGGTAATGGGAAAGGTTTTATGTTTTGGTGAACTATTATTGAGATTATCACCTGGTTCAGGCGGCGAATGGATCGGACAGCGATCCATGCCTGTATTTGTGGGTGGAGCAGAACTGAACGTTGCACAGGCACTTGCAAAATGGGAGATACCTGTTGCTTTTACAACAGCAATTCCTGACCACTGGCTCTCACAACAGATCGTAGAGTCATTAACAAAAAAAGATATTGATACTTCGGTTATACAATACCGTGGGGACCGGATTGGTACTTATTATCTTCCGGTAGGTTCTGAAATGAAAAACGCGGGTGTGATCTATGATCGTGCGGGTTCATCATTTGCTGAACTTCAGCCTGGTCAGATTGACTGGGCAAAAGTGTTTGATGGTGTCGACTGGTTTCACTTCAGCGCGATCTGTCCCGCTGTGAGCCAGGGTGCGGCCGATGTTTGTGAAGAAGCGCTGGCTTATGCTTCATCAAAAGGGATCGCCATCTCTCTTGATCTTAACTATCGCGCGAAACTCTGGAAGTATGGTGTTGCCAGTGCTGATATTATGCCGGCTCTCGCAAGGTATTGTACGCTGATCATGGGTAATATCTGGGCAGCGAATATGATGCTTAATGTACCGCTCGATCATGCGCTGATAGCTGACAACAACAAAGAGTCATATATTCAGCAGGCAATCAATACATCATCGTTTATCATCAGCGAATTCAGTGCCTGTAAAACCGTTGCGAATACTTTCAGGTTCGACGATGGTCAGGGTGGTGTTCAATATTATACTACCCTTTACAAGGATAAAGAACTGCATGTATCTGCCGAATACAAAACAGATCATGTTGTTGACAAAGTTGGAAGTGGTGATTGTTTTATGGCCGGACTGATCTTTGGATTTCAGAAATCACTATCACCTTCTGAAACACTTGAGTTTGCCACTGCCGCCGCTTTTCAAAAATTATTTATCACAGGTGATGCCACCGATAAAACCGCAGCACAGGTTTTTGCTGAAATAAAGAAACATGAGTTACACTGATATAGTTTTCAATACGATCACGGAACAGGGTCTGGTTCCGCTTTTCTACCACGATGATCCGCAACTTTGCGTCAGCATCACAAAAGCATTATACGACGGGGGAGTACGAATTCTCGAGTTTACAAACCGCGGTGCTGCCGCGCTTGAGAATTTCAGGATACTGAGAAAGGAAGTTGATAAAAATATGCCGGGAATGCATCTTGGTATCGGTACGATCAAGACTGCAAACGACGCAAATGATTTTGTGGAAGCAGGCACTGATTTTATTGTTTGCCCGATCGTTCATCCGGGTGTAGCTGAAGTGGCATACCGTGCTAGTCTGCTATGGATACCAGGTTGCCTCACAACAACTGAGATTGCACTTGCAGAAGAAAATGGTGCAAAGCTGGTAAAGATCTTTCCCGGAAGTCTTGTTGGTCCATCATATATCTCAGCTATCAAAGACATTTTTCCTGATCTGAAATTTATGCCGACTGGCGGGGTTGATATGACAAAAGAAAGCATCGCATCCTGGTTCAATGCAGGAGTGGTTGCTGTGGGAATGGGCAGTAAACTCATCACTAAACAGGTGCTTGAGAGTGCTGCATATAAAACTCTGACTGAAGCTTCCGCCGAAGCGCTCAGCATTGTTCATTCTGTAAAAAAATAATTGCCTTCATGAATCAGACAACGATTGGAAAGTACCGGTGGACGATATGTACACTGGTGTTTTTTGCCACAACCATCAACTATCTTGACCGCCAGGTGATCAGTCTCGTAAAGGAGGATCTGGACAAACAATTCAGCTGGACGAAATCAGACTATGCGAATATTACAGCAGTGTTTCAACTTGCATATGCATTGGGAATGTTTTTCGTGGGCAGACTGATAGACAAACTTGGCACCAAGATGGGTTATGCCATCTCGTTGTTGTTATGGAGCATTGCTGCGATGGGTCATGCGTTGGTGAACAGTACCGGAGGGTTTATGATCGCAAGGGCGGCACTCGGTATTACTGAAGCAGGTAACTTTCCCGCTGCAATCAAAACCATCGCTGAATGGTTTCCCAAAAAAGAACGTGCTTTTGCCACAGGGATATTTAATTCAGGTACCAATATCGGGGCAATCATTGCACCACTCACAGTACCCTTTATCGCAGTTGCATGGGGATGGAAATGGGCCTTCGTGATCACCGGTGCAATCGGGCTGATCTGGTTGCTTTTCTGGTTCTTCATGTATGAGATTCCGTCAAAACACAAACGTCTTGGTAAAGCTGAATTTGATCATATTCACAGTGATCAGGAAGATAACGTGACAGAGCCTGTTGTAAAAGAGAAAGTGCCCTGGGGCAAATTGCTTCAGTTCCGTCAGACCTGGGCATTCGCGCTTGGGAAGTTCCTGACTGATGGTGTATGGTGGTTCTACCTTTTCTGGTTGCCTGACTTCCTGAATGAAGGTTATGGATTAACCAAAACGCAGATTGCAATTCCGGTTGCACTTGTTTATACCATTGCTGCAGTGGGATCTGTTTTTGGTGGCTGGCTTCCGCTGAACTTTATCAGCCGTGGCTGGGCAGTATTTAAAGCGAGAAAAACATCAATGATTATTTATGCTTTTTGCGCATTACCTGTCGTGACCGCTCAACTTTTTGGGGGAACAAATATGTGGTATGCTGTCTGTATTATCGGTTTCGCGGCGGCAGCGCACCAGGCCTGGAGCGCAAATATCTTTACTACTGTTTCAGATATGTTCCCCAAAAAGGCTGTTGGTTCAATTACAGGGATCGGGGGCATGGCCGGGGGACTCGGTGGTATGCTGATCTCTAAATCTGCCGGCTGGATGTTTGATTACTATAAAGGACTTGGCGAGATAGAAACCGGGTATATGATCATGTTTATATTTTGTGGCCTCGCTTATCTTCTTGCCTGGACAATTATGCATTATCTTGTGCCAACAATGAAGATGGTTAAGTTGTAATTGTATAAAAGTGTAGCATGGGTATAGGCAGAAAAATAGCAGAATATCTTTATCTGAAGAAAAGAGATCCGAATGAGCCGAGAACGCAGTGGATGAAGTATATGCATGGCATTAATCGCCTGTCGATACTGATGTTCCTTGCAGCGATGATAATTATCCTGCTGAAGTTGTTTGTATTTAAGAGGAGATAAGCTCTTATTTTTTTGCGTTGTCTGCAAATTGTATGATCAATTCTGCTGCATTTTTTGACGCATCTCCACCCAGGCTGAGTTTTGCATTAAGCTCAGCATAGTCAGATTTCAGCCTGGTATTCTCGTGAAGAATCTTATTCAGCTCAGCTTCGATATTTACTTCATTCATTTCATCCTGTATCAATTCCTTCACAACTTCTTTGTCCATGATCAGGTTAACAAGTGAAATGTATCTGATCTTAATTAGTCGTTTTGCGATCTGGTAACTGATGTTGCTTCCTTTATAACAAACTACTTCAGGCACACCAAAAAGGGCTGTCTCGAGTGTAGCAGTGCCTGAAGTAACCAGGGCGGCCTTAGCCGTTGATAAAAGCCTGTAGGTCTGGTTTCTTACACCTGAAACAGTTTTGTAGTCTTTCATCAATTCTTCATAGAAGGCATCTTCCTGACCCGGGGCCTGAGCAACGATGAATTGATATTCCGGAAATTTTTTGCTGACATTCAACATCACGGGAAGTTTTACAAGGATTTCCTGTTTCCTGCTTCCGGGGAGCAAACCGATCACAGGCTTTGAAGACAGCGGCTCAGTATTTCCTTCTTTCAGATACCTGTTGATCACACCAACCAACGGGTGTCCAACATATTCAACCTCAAAGTTCCATTTTTTGTAAAAGTCTTTTTCAAAAGGAAGGATCACGAGCATCTTGTCTACATCTCTCCTGATCATTTTCACACGGTTTTCCTTCCATGCCCAAACCTGTGGAGAGATATAGTAAACGATCCTGAGCCCTTGTTTACGTGCCCATTCGGCGATACGAAGATTGAAACCTGGATAGTCGATAAGGATCAGCACATCGGGCTTAAACTTGAGGATATCCTTTTTACAGAAAGAAAGATTTCTGAGAATGGTTGGGAGATTCCTGACGACCTCTATAAATCCCATGAAAGCGAGGTCGCGGAAATGTTTTACGATGTTTACGCCGGCTTCCGCCATCAGATCGCCACCCCAGCCACGGTATTCGTTCCCGGGTTGAGCCTTTGCCAGTTCTTTCACAAGATTGCTTCCATGAAGGTCGCCCGATGCTTCACCGGCGATAATATAATAACGCATGCCAGATACCCGCTTTTCGTGCAAAGTACTGAAAAGCATTTACTTCATCGCGATAGGATAGACTCCGTTGTCGGGATTGTTCTTTGTATAGCCGGCAATATGAATGTTGTTTCCGTTCAGTAATAACAAACCGGCCAGATGCGGAGCTGCCTGTGAAGTTCCGCTCATGTATGCATAACGTTTTTGGGTATAGCTTGAAAGTATGCTTTTGCCCGGTGCTGCAAAGTCAACGCAGTCTGTGCCATAATTTGAAAAGTCAGCAAAATTATTCAGGCTATCGATTGCTGCAACGGTAAAAATATTGGTTCCGTTTGCTCTTGCAGGGCTAAAATCAGATGCCGGCTTTCCGTCATTGCCAGCCGCAATCGTAACAAAGATTCCGAGTGAAGCGGTTTGCCTGACCTGCGCATCAAAAATTTCTGAAGCATCTTCTTCTCCGAGACTGATATTCACTACATCTCCGGCTTTGGCATTTGCGTTCACATATGCAAGCGCCTGGATTATGTATGAGAGGTTTCCTTCACCTTCTTCATTCAGCACTTTCAGAGCAATCAATGTAGCATTTGATGCAACACCAAGTGTACCAATAAGGTTATTTTTAGCACCGATAATACCGGCGACATGCGTCCCGTGGCCATTGAGATCTTCGATCGAATTATCTCCGCTTACGTAAGATCTGCTTCTGTTTACATCTACATTAAGGTCAGGGTGGGTTGATTCAATACCCGTATCGATCACCCAGGCTGTTTTGCCGGTCCCATCGCCGAAGCCTGTTTTCTTGACATTCCAGGTCACCAGGGTGGGAGCAGCGATCTCAAAACAGGTTCCAAGCGCAACGATCCTGTCCTGCTCAACCTTTTCGATCAGTGGATCAGTGCTCAGTTCTGCTGCCTTTGCCGCGTTGATATTCGCCACGAAACCCTGAATACCACCGGAAAACCTGGAAAGTACCGCTGTTTCAGATAATTCGTGACTTTTTAAGAGGGCTGAAAGTTTCCGGGTAGTGCTGAGCGTTGATACCTCCGCTGAAATCGCCGAAGCCGGCTTGTACATGATAATATAACGGTTATCGATGAGCCTTCCATTTGTAATTCCGTTACCCACAGTGCATTCCACAGGGTCAGTAGTGTCATCGCCTTTCTTTTTACAGCCGTATATAACCAGGGCAATTGCCAGTGCAGGAATAATAAAGTGACGCACGCTTCGCATTAGTTTTCGATTTTCAGATTATAAACGTTTACGGGTATTTACCGGATAAGTATGAAGTGGCGCTTTAACAATCATTTAATAATTGCTCCAAGATACTAAAACCCTATGAAACATGCTATCATGTCCTTCTCAAAGCTTTCCACAGACTCACTGACCTAGGTGAAATCCTATATCCGTTAATAAAATAATTGCGTATCATGCACAAGCAACTAACAGCGATGGATACCTGAAACCGATCATGGTCTCAAGTGTTAGCACTTAGTAGGCGAAAATTGCATGCCAGGTTGTTTGCGAATGCACTACTAAAAGATTATATTAGTAGTAGATTCAACAACAACGATTCATGTTTGTTTTGTTTCTTTAACCCCTGCAAGCATACCGGCTGAATGAATTTATTCAGTAAACTGATTGGCTTTATTTATTAAATCAATGTGAACTTACATGCAGGTAAGCTATAGTCATCTTAACATTCTTACGGTTGAAGATAATCCGGGAGATCTTTTCCTTGTTGAGGATATGCTCAGATCAACACAGCTGCGCATAGAAAATCTTTATTCTACAGACCGCGTTCAGCAGGCGGCAGAGATCGTCCAGACTCAACCCATACATATCATTCTTCTCGACCTTTCACTTCCTGACAGTCATGGTCTTGATTCATTTATGGCAATAAGAAGAGTAACCGATAAAATTCCGGTGATCATTCTTACAGGTTTATCTGATGCCAATGTAGCGCTGGATGCCATTAAAAGTGGCGCACAGGATTATCTGATCAAAGGTGAGTTCAATAAGAACATGCTTGCTAAATCAATCCAGTACAGTCTTGAACGTAAGTACCAGATGGAAACCTTGTCTGACAGCAACGAACGTTTCAATATGGTGGTAAGAGCCACCAATGATGCGATCTGGGACCGGGATCTTGTTGCAGGTACTATCTTCTGGGTTGGTGATTCTTATCAGCGGATCTTTGGTCATGATGTGGTTGACAGTTTTGCGCCTCCGGGAGAATGGGAAAATCTGCTTCATCCGGATGATAAACAAAGAGTGGTGCAAAAGTTTTCCAACGCTGTTGGTGGCCGCCAGGGAACAACCTGGGAAGATCAGTATCGGCTTCGCAAAAAAGATGGTACTTATGCGTATGTGCATGACCGTGGGTATATTATTTACGATAACAATGAGCCGGTAAGAATGATCGGTTCTACACAGGATATAACTGAAAGGAAAAGGGTAGAAGAAGTGGTGCTTGCTTCAGAAGCGAAGTATCGACAGATGTTCTACAAAAACCCTTATCCTGCCTGGATCTATGATGCAGAAACACAGCAGATACTTGAAGTGAACGATGCAGCGATCGATACCTATGGTTATTCCCGCGAAGAGTTTATGAATCTTAAGCTCAGCAATATTTACCTTAATGAAGATCTGCAGAAGCTGAATGAATCAAACGAGATCGGTGACGGTGCAAGCGGTTATAAGGCGAAACTCTGGAGGCAAAGAAAAAAGTCGGGTGAAGTTCTGATCGCAGAGGTTACCTACTATTCGATCGATTATTTCGGCAAAAATGCTGTTCAGGAACATATACATGATATCACTGAAGAACGTCGTTTGCAGAAACAACTTGTTCGTCAGCAAAAGATAAAACGTCAGCAGATCACAGAAGCGGTATTGGGCGCACAGGAGAAAGAGCGTTCTGATATTGGTCGTGAGTTGCATGATAATATCAACCAGATCCTCGCCACATCAAAATTATATCTTGATGTGATACTTGAAGAGGAAGAGGATGCCAATCCACTGATAAAGAAAAGCCGCAAGAATATCACGCTAGCAATCGAAGAGATCAGGAAGATCTCAAAATCATTGATCACACCTGTGCTTGATGATGTGGGCCTTGAACAATCCATCAAGGAGCTCACAAGGAATATTCACGAAGTGAAGAAGATGCGTTTTACACTGGATGCAAAAGATCTGGACGAAGATCTTCTCACAAACGATCAGAAACAGGCATTGTACAGGATCGTACAGGAACAACTTAATAACATCCTGAAACATGCCGATGCAAGTAATGTCAACATTGTACTCAACACTGAGGGAGAAAAGATCTTCCTTTTCATTGAGGACAATGGAAAGGGCTTCAATCTCAAAGATGTTCAGAAAGGAGTAGGAATTACGAACATGATGAGTCGCGCTGAAGTATTTAATGGAAAGCTGGAAATAGATTCCAGGCCGGGACAAGGGTGCCGGTTGAAAGTGATCCTGAATACGAAAACAGTTATTCCCCAGTCAACGGGGTTGCAATAAGAAGTTTTTTCAGGCAAGCAAGCATAGAACGGTCCGCCAGTTGGCGGACCTGTTTTTTTGTATATATTTAGATGTCACTAAAGCTACGCGTGGTTCCAATCTGCCATCATGAAAAAATATAATATTGCATCGTTCCAGATTTTCGCAATCGTTTGTTTTGTTACCTCTCTCGGTTCATTTCAAAATACATTCGCACAACAGAATCTTCGTTTATGGTATAAGCAACCCGCTTCAAAATGGGTAGAGGCGCTTCCAATTGGAAATGGAAAGATCGGTGCAATGGTTTTTGGTGGTGTATCTGAAGATCTTATTCAACTCAATGAAACTTCTTTATGGTCGGGTGGTCCTGTTAAACCGGGCGTGAATCCTGAGGCTTCATCTTATCTGCCCGCAGTAAGAAAAGCATTGCTGGAAGAAAAGAATTATGGAAAAGCGGATAGCCTTCTCCGTAAGATGCAGGGACATTTTACTGAGTCATTTTTGCCACTGGGAGATCTGAAGATCAAACAGAGTTTTCCATCCGGAGAACCTACCGGTTACTATCGTGAGCTGGATCTTTCAACAGCGATCCAGACAACAAGATTTACCGTAGGCAAGATCAATTACAGTCGTG
>JBEVNF010000252.1:0-14580 GCA_040508255.1 Flavitalea sp. | reverse complement strand
ATCTTCAACAAGATGGATATGTATGAAAAGCAAACCTTCGATGAATGGCTCGAGCCGGAGGTAAAACAGGAAATACTCAAAGATCTTAAAGAAAGATGGCAGGGTGAAACAAACGGTAATGCCGTGTTTATTTCAGCCACCGAGAGAATGAATATTGATGAACTAAGAACCACTATCCTGAGTAAGGTTCGTGAGTTGTACAGGATTCGTTATCCGTACAAAACTGAATTCTTTTACTAACAGCGCATGGACTTTCACAAATTCGCAGAATCATCCAATGAACTTTCTTTCGGCGATAACAATATCGCTGTGATAGATGTGTCAGGTAAAAAGATCTGCGTTACCAATCAAAGCGGCAGCTGGCAGGGCTTTGCCTACAAATGCCCGCATGCCAGCGGGGTGATGGCGAATGGATACATCGATGCAATGGGTAATGCAGTCTGCCCGTTGCATCGGTTCAAATTCAGTCTTAAAACCGGCCGCTGCAACGAAGGTTATTTCCTGAAGACCTACCCCATCGAGGAGAGAGAAGACGGACTTTATGTTGGTATCAAAACCAGTATTTTCGGATTTTAAACGATCTCATCCCGTTAACTTGCACACATGAGTTTTCTTGAATCCATCATTTCATTTGATAAAGAATTGTTTCGAATTATCAATGTGCAGGGAGCCTTTGAGCCCTTTGATGGTTTCATGAAATTTATGCGCCACCAGTATACCTGGGTCCCGCTTTATGCATTTATTCTCTGGTACGTTTTCAAATATGCAAAATCTTATCTCGTACCATTTATAGCAATGAGTCTTGTTTGCTTTGCCATCACGGATTTCACAAGCGCAAGCATTATCAAACCGCTCGTTGGAAGATTACGTCCCTGTCACGATCCTGAACTTGCAAACAATATCAGGATCCTGATCGGATGTGGCGGACCTTATTCTTTTCCATCATCACACGCATCAAATCATTTTGGACTTGCAACGTTCTGGTTCTTTGCAGTGGCTTCAATGACAGGCAAAAAATGGTATTGGCTCTGGCTTTGGGCGGGCCTGATCTGCTATGCCCAGATTTATGTAGGCAAACATTTCCCGCTGGATATCGCCGGCGGATTTGTGCTTGGACTGATTGCCGGAATTATTTGTTCAACGTTTTTTAATAGATGGATCCAGAGATTTCCAGCAAGTACAGGATCGCCTTCCTGATATAATTAGACACCTACCTGCTTTTTCTCCAGATCACGCACGACATCTACAATCGAAGCAAGATTTTCTGTAGCAAGATGTTCCCCGGATTTGAAACTGATCGCAACTGCTCCAGCAATTTTATCCAGGTAAATCTTATGGTGACTGAAAGGAACAACATCGTCATCTTCATTATGGAGAATATAAATATTGCTGAACATCCCCAGGTGCTTTGCGAAATCCGACCTGAGTTCAAATTCATTACCATCCCAACCATTCTCACCCCAGAACGGCGTCGAGACCAGGAATAAAGCCTTGTATTTATCATCAGGTATGGACTCATCGTTTTCTGAAAAATATTTGAGCAACACTGAACCGCCAAGTGAATGACCAACAAGAATTGCCTGATCATCGATATGCATCAGTTCCTCTTTCAGTTGCTTTGACCATTTCTGGTAGGATGGTGCATCAGGTTTGGGCATCCTCGGAAAGTGAAAACGGTAATGATCGTACAACTCATGGATCGGTGTGATCCTTGGGAGTGTCCATTCATAAGCTCCGTCTCCTGCCCCATGTATCAAAAGGATATCCGACTTCATATTAAAGGTTTCGGCAATGCAGCCAAAAAAGTGCCACGACCGTTAAAATTCAAATAATTTAATATGTTTTTTCCGTTATCTCATCTGATTGCAAGCGTTCATCAAATACAAATGCCAATGATTGGAACCCACCAATCGGTGCTGTTTGCATTTTCAAACCTAACTTCGCGATCATCTCGCTATGAATAATCAAGTTGACTTCACCCCCCGCCATCGCTGGCTGCAGATCCTGATAGGTATTGCAGTTTTTGCAAATTTCGCCCCATTGTTCGTCACCATTATCGGGGGTGACGGTACATTGTACGCTGCCATCAGTAAAACCATGGCATTGAACAACGACTATGTCAACCTTATTGGCGAAGGCAAAGACTGGCTCGACAAACCGCATTTTCCATTCTGGATGACCGCTTTGTCATTTGAAGTTTTCGGTATTCACGGATGGTCGTACAAGTTACCGGGCATCCTGTTCCTGATGATGGGTGCATGGTACACATACCTGTTTGCAAAGAAACTGTACAGCAGGCAGACCGGTCTGCTTGCTGCGTTGATCCTTCTGACTGCAGAACATATTTTACTTTCCAGCAACGATGTCAGGGCTGAGCCGTATCTGACCGGACTCATTATCGCCGCCATATACTATTTCATCTGCTTACAGGAAGAATACAGTTTCAAGGCATTAATACTTGGTTCGCTTTTCACAGCGTGCGCAGTGATGACAAAAGGCATATTTGCACTTTTGCCGATCGGCGGCGCAATCATCGGACATCTGGTTTTAACCGGGCAATGGAAACTATTGATACAACTCCGTTGGGTTGGCGCCATCCTCCTGGTATTTGTATTTATCACGCCTGAGCTTTACTGTCTCTGGTTACAATTCGACACGCATCCTGAGAAAGTAGTGTTTGGTCAGACGAATGTTTCCGGACTTCGCTTCTTTTTCTGGGACAGTCAGTTTGGAAGATTCTTCAACTCCGGTCCCATCAAAGGCAAAGGCGATCTTTCATTTTTTGTGCATACCACCCTTTGGGCGTTTCTTCCCTGGAGTGTCATGTTGTTCATAGCTATTGGTAAGCGGTTCAGTAAATTTCGTAAACCTGGTCTTGAGTGGTACAGTTTTTTCGCGGCGATCCCGACGTTTTTACTCTTTTCTTTATCCAGTTTTCAACTTCCGCATTACATGAATATTGTGTTCCCGTTTTTTGCGGTGCTGACTGCTGAATATCTTCTTTCGGTAAAACTCAGTACAAGCCTGCAGAAAATCTTCACGCTGCAACTTGTATTTGTGATACTTCTATTTGTTGCAGGATTCGCGATCCAATTCCTTTATCAGCCCTCATGGTGGGGATGGGTACTTCTTGCTGCAGGCGCCGTTGTAACTTTTGTTTTTACCCCAAAGAATAGCCAGTTTGTTACAAAGAAGATCGTCATCATTTCATCTGCAGCTATTGTATCGCTAAACCTCTACCTGTTCTGGATTCTGTACCCTGATCTTCTTAAATACCAGGCAGGAAGTGAAGCAGCATTTATCGCAAACGAAAAGTATCCGGGAATTCCGGTTGTGCAATACAGCTATAAGTATTCGTACCCGCTCGAGTTTTATCTGAATGCACCTTTGATAAGTATTGATACACCGGCCACAGGATTTTCACATGATATCTCACATGCAAGTCATGAAGCAATCAGTGTGCTTGACACTATACAGGGACCGTTTCTTTTGTTAACTCCTGAAGTGAGTGATACAACAAAGGTTGGAGATGCGACAATACTTCCGAATTTCCGGATCGCAAAACTGAACATTAAGTTTATCAATAAAAAGCGGAGACTCAGCCAGGTTGAGTGGAGCAAACTGGAGCTAATCAAAAAGGATTAGAGTATAAGATGTAAACTCACGGAATACATTGCCTGGCTTTCTTTTACCGCCGGCCCACCGATGAGTACCTTATCATACTCAAGCCTTGAATAGTTACCCATCAGCATCACACCTTTGCGTGATTCGCCGATGTAAGAAAAACCAAAGCCACCGGTATAGTAAAGTTTTGAGTTGATATCACTGACCCCTTCAAACGGGTAAGCCACCCCGGCGTGAAGCACGGGTGAATATTTCATATCGAAATCGAAGAAGTTGAGATCGAGTCCGGCTGGGATCACATATTTATCATATCCGGGCATTCTGAGAACTTCAGCGCCGAGTCCAAGCATTAATAATCGTTTAGCCCTCCATCCAACACTGACGGCGCCCATGGGCCCGGAGCTTTGTTTTTCAGGGAAAACATATCCGCCTCCAAGCTTGAAATAATGGCGTTGCGGTCTCTCCCATTGAGGATCTGTGGTGAACTGTGCATTTGCCACACAAGGGATGATCAGCAGCAGGAAAAGCCATTTCATGGGATTGAATTTAAGTTGCAAGTTAAAATGTGGCTTTGGGATCCGCTAAATCAAAGATTTTCAAATAAGGAATTTGCTGAATGTGGGTTAAGGGTAAGTGCTGATAGAGAGAAAATCGCTGGGGATTTCAGCGGTATGACTGTTTAAGGGAGAGCGTGTTCGTCACTTTTAAGCGCAAACACCAGAATTATTTATTCTCTCAAAAAAAATCGCATTTTGATTTTGCGAAATAGCGAAAATCCTTATTTTTGCAACCCCAATTGATTGAGACTGATTCATCAGTACCCAGTTAAAACGGAAAACAAATATTCCTCCTTAGCTCAGTTGGTTAGAGCATCTGACTGTTAATCAGAGGGTCTCTGGTTCAAGTCCAGAAGGGGGAGCAAAAAGGTCCTGAGCAATCAGGACCTTTTTTCGTTTACATACCTTTCCGAATACCCCCGCAGCACATATGTCAATCCAGCCAGGGACATCAGATCTCCTGACTACTCCCAATTTTCAACGCTTTAGGGTAATTTCAAATCACTGATCAGCGCATAGATTGCCTCTTGACCCTGCTTAGGGTTTCTTTTGTGATTCCGAGATACGATGCGATCTGATGCTGAGGAAACCGTTGAACAAATTGCGGATAACTGACTGCGAACTGCAAATAACGCGTCTCAGCCGAAGCAACAATCATTGAATTAAGTCTCTTATGTAATGCTATTGCATGCTTTTGATCCATTACACGATGCATCAACGCCAATGCAGGCACCTTCTCTGTTAGTTCAAAAAAGTCTTTCGGTGTTATGATGAGCATCTCTGTATCTTCCCAGGCATCAATATTGGAAACCGCTGGTTCTCCGGAGATCAAACTTTCACGGTCCGACGCCCAATGCCTTTCAATAAAAAAATGAACTATTTTCTCATTTCCTTTATCATCTACAAAGTACTGTCGCATTGCTCCTCTGGTAATGAAGGCAGTGTGCTTCATTACATGACCCTCCTTAAGCAGATATTGCCTTTTCCGTAACTTTTTTGGCTGAAAGACTTCCTTTATTAAATCTACTTCCGATGAACTTAAAGACGAACCTGAATATTCCTGTATGTAGTCAATTAAGTTCTGGTACATGTATGGTTCGTCTCCCTGATCCTAATTTACAAAGAAAAATTCGGGGAAAATATTTTGATCCGAGATGCATGCACGCGTGTAATCGAATAGTTAACAACATTATTGCTTTTCAAAGTGGTAACCACCAAAATATTTTACGGGAGACCAGGCTGGCAAAGGTTCCGGGATTTTAGGTGTCAACGCTTCGTAATTATCCGAACCGTATACAATGCGGCCCCCAACTACAGTTAGAACAGAGGTCAGGTTCCTGATCTGATCGTCTGGAATAGTGAAGTAATCATCGCTCAATAAAATAAAATCCGCCAGGTTACCGGGTGCTATGCGTCCTTTTTCATTTTCCTCATTTTCAAACCACGCCGCTCCAATTGTATATAGTCTCAGCGCTTCCTCCCGTGTGAGTCGGTTGTCTTCTGCAAGGATAACATTTCCTGAAACGGCTTTACCGGTAACTGCCCAGCTAATTCCTATCCATGGGTTAGCAGGAGATACACGGAAAGCATCCGTGGTGAGCGATAACGGAATACCACTTTTTATCAGGTCCCTGAATCTTGGTGTATACAAAGCTTTCGCTTTGCCATGTGTTTTTGCGAATGCTTCTCCATGCAGCGCCATTTTATTGTCAAGTGCGATACCGCCCCCGAGTCTTTTGATCCTTGCGATGTTATCGTCACTAATTGTTTCTGCGTGTTCTATGGCCCATCGCATGCCGTCAAGCGGCGTGGTCTTAACAACCTCTTCCATGGCGTCCAGGAATGGCGTCAGGTTTTCATTGTAACTCATGTGCATACGAAATGGAATTCGCTTGAGTATCAGTTTTCGAACATATTCTTCAGCATATTTCCTCATCTTTTCTTTCGGGATAATAATGGCAGGCTTATCAAAATTCTCATGGTCATGCACTTCAGGATTCAGCACCTCACCCGTTCCTTCATATTCATGACCATGCTCCAGGGTTGGATGCAGGTTCTGCCCGGGGCTTAACGGAGCGATCTTTGTAATCCTTTCTATCTCTGTATCCACCCAACTTTTGTCAGGATCATAAGTGAATCCGAGATCAACAAAAGGCAAACGGATATTCAACCTGTTTTCTTTAATAAGAGTTACAATAGGTGCATGACCTTCCGGGTATCCAACAACGCTTGAGTTTTCGATCACTGTAGTAAGACCAAAACGATTCAGATCTTTGATCACATACTCAAGAGAACTAACCTCCTCGGCCGGTGATGGAGCGGGCATCATCGCATCCATCGCCACGAATACGAAAGTATTGGCATCGATCACACCTGTATAATTTCCTTTACTGTCTTTTTGAAGTTCCGTACCAGGTGGTATTTTGAATTTTGGAGTACCAATCCCAAAGAATTTCATCGCGGGTTTGTTCAGCCAGATCCGGTTGTAAGCATACTGGATCCAAAGAAGTTTGTCCGGAACCGCTTTATTCAACTCCTCGATTGTTGGCTGACGCTGTTCTTTAAATTGATATGGCGACCATGCACCAGTGACCTTCACCCATTGGTCCTGCGGAGTTCGGGCAGCCTGTTCGGTAAGCATTTCAAGCGCCCGCTTAAGTGTTGGCACACCATCCCATCTCACCTTCTGATTGAAATTTCTCTCATTCAATGGGTGCATGTGTGAATCTTCCAAACCAGGTATGAGCCTTCTGTCTTCTGCATCGATCAGTTGGGTATGCTCATCTTTAAGAGTTAAGATCTCTTCGTCATTTCCAACTGCGTAAATCCTCCCGGATTTTACAGCCAGGGCGGATGCCTGTGGTTGTGCTGCCGTTTGCGTTGTAATCTTTGCGTGGTAGACGATCAGATCTGCCCCATGCGAAGGTTTAACTGTTTGAGCGTGTAACGAGATAAAACAGATCAATGATGTAAATAATGCAAATGTTGTTTTCATCAGAACTTTTCTGTGGTGAATTATTGTTGGATGTAAATATGCATCTGCCGTGCGCCAGGAGACGATGACAAATGATAAAAAAAAACGTCGTCATTTGTCAACATATACAACCTGTTTTTACTTCAACCAGAACCTGGATAAAACACTCACCACCACATAGACCCAGGTCTACTCTTTTTTTTGATTTTTGTCATCGTCGGGATTTTCCGTGTGACAGACATTTGCTTATCAACGTTGAACAATTATCATAACCATAAGACACCTGGTTATAATTTGTTGCAAAAATTTCATTTGAATTAAATCGAACAAGTGAATTAATTAACCATAGAATAAATCAACACTTATGGAGAGTAAAGACAAGGCTTCGGTGGAAAAAACACTCAATAGTTATTTCAGTTCCCTGAATAAATCAGATGTGAAAAATGCAGTCGGTTCCTATACGCCGGATGGTGTATTTATAGCAGCAGGTTCACCTACTGCTATTGGAACTATTCAGTTGGTCGAAGCATATGAAAATCTTTTCAAAGCGATTCAGTTAACTGTTGAAGTAACAATCGACGAAGTCATAATACAAGACAGCATCGCATTTGTGCGTACGCATTCGAATGGTAATACCCTCATACATGCAACAGGCGATAATATTCCTGCAAAAAGCAGGGAGTTTTTTCTATTAAGAAAAATAGATAGTGACTGGAAAATTGCACGGTATATGTTTAATGAACCTTAGCAGGAATCCGTCACCGTAAAGATGAAAAAATATATTATCCTATGGGTTTACCTGTTGCTGGCAACGCAGGTTTGCCATGCGCAAAACTTTAAGCTGATGCGTTTTGACGAGGATTATTCATTCCTCAAGGATAGTAGTAAAACCTTTTACAATCGCATCAAATTTCTTCCCCTCAATGCGAAAGCAAGTAATTATCTGTCATTCGGCGGCTCGGTCCGCCAGGAATTGGACAGGGCACAAAATGAGGACTGGGGTGCTTTCAAGGCAGGTACGGATGTTTTTTTACTGCAGCGTTATAACGTTCATGCAGATTTGCATCTCGGAACCCGCTTACGTTTTTTTGGCCAGTTCCGCAGCGGCCTGGAGTTTGGCCGGCTTAACGGCCCGCGTCCGATAGACGAAGACAAATTGAATGTACAGAATCTGTTTGTTGACATAACCCCGTACCGCAGACAAGACAGGTCACTTACTCTACGTTTAGGCCGCCAGGAGATACAATACGGTAGCGGACGTTTGCTCGATGTCCGTGACGGTCCCAACCTCAGACAGTATTTCGATGGATTCAGGATTGCATTCGCTTCGCCGGGCTTTCATATCGACGGTTTCGCGCTCGCGAATGGAGGCATCAAAACGGGTGTCTTTGACAACCCTCTTCATCAGAATGCTAAGCTGTGGGGAATCTATACCACTGCTCTCTGCTCAGTTATAAATTTTGAAAACACTGCTTCGAAATTCTCATTTTAAAAGAAGCTCAACTTCCGCGTCCAGCAGATTACCGGGATTGTTCTTATCCCAGACATGAGTTTTAACAACATAAGTTCCACCCGCCTGCATCGGGGCATGAAGCATTGCTGACCCAAGCAAAACAGAAGCTTCTTTAGCTGTAAAGCCTGCATTCTGAGCAAACAGATCCGGGGATTGTCCAACAACAGGATTGCCTTGTTTGTCAAAAATCTCAACGGTCATTCCCGGATAAACAAGACCATCCTTTGCAGTGAAGTTTGAAATTCCATCCACCATCAGACCAATCCTGGAATTGAAAGGTATTTGGTTGCTGCTCAATTTTTGGTTGATAGAATCAACGAGCACAACATTATCAACGCGGAATCCTTTGTAATCAAATGACAAACCGGTAGCAAAATCTTTTTTTGTACCTACACTGAAATTGCATCCGGCAATCAGAAAAGAGAAAAGAGCGACGCTAAAGAAAATTTTCATATTGAAAAACGTTTTGAGGCCATTAATTTAACCAAACGTATTTAAGCCTCAGCGTGAAGTTTGGTGAACTGTTCAGAATTTCCTGTGAGCGACCGGTTATTTTAGTTTATCAAGCAAATACTTTTGCTTCTTCTCAGCAAAATCAAAAAGCTTTTTCAAAATCTTTGGCGCACCAAATCTGTATCCAAAGAACAGTTGGTAAGATGCCCTTGCATTGACCAATACATCGTTTGAGCTTCTGCTCCCATATCCAATATTTGAACTCTGCATCTGGGCACCGGCAAAAAATCGTTCACCATTGTACCCGAAACCCAGCCCCGCATCGAATTTGAAAATGGCACTCCGCGCTGACGCTCTTTCACCTCTTGTACCTCCATAATTTCTAACAGATGTAAACATTACACCTGCTCCCGGCACAAGTCCCGCTGAAACATAAAACTTCTGCCGGAAAACAAATGTGTAGTAATAAGGAACCGAAAGCAAAAACTCAAGATTGTTCGAATGCTGGGTTGAATCAGTAAGATTCTCAGGAGTTCTGTCCGCAAGAAAGAAATATTTGTATGATAGCCCTGGCATAAAGGTTCCCGCACTTCTTAACTGTCGCTCGGTTTGAACACTGATCGCATTGAACGAAAAGTTCTTATTGAATTTGTAGGCGGTTTGTCCCTGGAAAGCCTGGTAAATAAGATTCGGAAGCTGAACATAAGGATCAACTCCATGACGCCAGTTTGCACTGAAGTCACTGGTATTTTCAAGGTAATACCCTTTTGTGTGGGTGAATGAAAGACCCTGTGCCCAATGATTGAAGTTAAGGTTAAAAGCATAGTTCCTGAATCTTGAACGTCCCTTAAGATGAGTATCCTCATTGCCCGGAATAAATTTCGGTGCAGCACTTATACTGAAAGACACAAAACGATAGTTGAACGAAAGCCGTGTAGCTGCCCTTGTGTTGGGACGAAAGTCGTATTTCGTATTGTTTGAAGTAATTACAAATGCTTCAAGATTATCAGTAAGACTCAGTTTGAGTGAAAGATATTCGCTCATTTTTTTCAAACGGGGGAGTGAATCTTTATGCTGCGTGAGAGAATCAGCGGACCGGGCAGTTGCATCGCCCATCAAAACAAGCAATGAAAACAAAAACAGGATAATTTGATATCGGACTTTCTGCATTTGAATGCAGCAAAAATAGCTACTCCACTACAATCATATCTTTTGATAACGATAATTTCTTTATTTCACCACGTTCACCGGTGACTATGTATTGTTCCGCAAGTTCAGCACCAATTGCACTCACGAAAGCCTTCTTGATCTTTGATAGTTTTTCATTGGCAGAATTAGATGTGTTATCCACAAGATCATCAATGCTTTTATAGATCTTTGGCAACTCGCCGGTATTTGTAAATCGGAAATAAAGTTTTACCAGTTCTTCTTTGTGATCTACAAGATGTGTCAACAAAACACCTTCGGGATGCGCGAGAAAGAAATGATATAAAGTCTTTTCAAGAGGCGTTAATCTTATCTCGATGTTACCAAAATCAGGCAGTAATATCTGACCCTTCTTTGTAAGTTTCAGAACACTTTGTTTCAGATTGTGTCTGAACTTCTGGTGAAACAACATACGCAAACGAACACCTTCAAATATGTCGAGCATCTGCCTGATCACAAGATCATCAAGTTTTCCATTTAGACGCTCAATACAATCGGGACAGATATCGGCAGTGCGAAGCTTGAGAATAATGTTTCGTTTATCCTCACAAAAATCATTTACACAACCCATCGGAAACTCATGCACAGCCTGTTTTAATTCAGCATAGTTCTTAAACATAAACGACTGCAATAATAAAGCAGCTGTGAGATAAGCAACAGGAAACTCGCCTGAACATCTTACATAATATTCCCACTCAGCGGTATGCACAAAACCATTTGCACGATTGTTTGGATCGACTGCACTGAACCAGTTGTTTTCATTTGCGATTGTAGTCAGCAGGATCAGCATTTCGTCTTTTGGGATCTTTACAGAGGATCTTCTTTTACTGATTGCTGCGAAAAGATTTTCCCAATCAGTTGTTTTTCTTGAAACCGGGAAAGCAGAAGAACGGCTGGCCAGTTCATGGTACAACATCTTCTTCGGAAACTCCTGGTGAAAGAATTCATCTTCATCCTTTTCTTCTTCCCAGGTAGATGCATTTTTAGGATCAAGTTCACCCGCATCAATAAACGATACTGGTCCGTCAAAAGAATTCAGGAACAGCAGCACTTCCGTAAACTGCTGTTCTGAATATTCATTACTTCTTATCAGATGTATTTTCATTTTTCTGAATTCTGTGTTGAATATACTCTATTCGTTGTCATCAGTCAAGAAGCTGGCTGAACTCCTGTTGTGTTTTTTGTTTTCAAAGAAGCTTTCAAGAGAAGTGCTGAGTTTGCTATAGGTCGCAGGCATTGCTTTCTTTTCAAAAGCCATACTGTTCTCCTTCCTGATATTCAGAGTTTGAGCGATCTCCTGCGCATCGATCGTTGCACCAAGATATGTGAAGGTCCATTTACCGGTCGCTTCCAGTTCGCGGATCAGATCTCCTATACCCTGTCGGTTGAAAAGTTTTGAAGAGTTTTCGTACCCATCGGTCAGGATCACCACGATTACTGAAACATCATCCTGGGCTGATAAAGTGCTGTTCCCGATGCTGTCTTTGATCTTTAGCACCGTTTGTCCGATTGCATCATATAACGCAGTTGAACCATCAGGACGATAAGTTTCCCGGGTAAGCTGACGCTGTTCGTTCACAGGGCGTGCGAATGAAACTATGTTTACATCATCGTTGAAACAGGTGAGACCGATCCTGATTTCCTGTTCCGGGTAACGTTGCTGCAATGATCTCACTACCTGAACCTGCTCGTTAAAACCTGAAACGGTTGGATCTATACAATCCTGCATGGAACCGCTCTGATCAAGAATAATGTGATAATAGGTTTTCTTTTTCATGACTGTTGTTTTTATGTGTTTGAATCTGATAACACAAAACAATACAGTTGGCAGATGAATTACCAATCTCTACAAGCTTGTAGTCTTTGCAGATGCTTTAACCTGAATTTGCGTATATTGGAAGTACAACAAAATTTACAATGAAAGTTTCTTACCTGCTTATTGGCCTTGTCGCGGGATGTTTGTTTGGATTTTGATTAGCAAAATATCTCCAGCCTTCAACAACTGAAATCATTTCCCTTGATGATAATAAAACTTCTGCTTCCATAAAATCTGACGACTCTTCCTGGGTCTGGTCAGACAGTCTGGAAGCGCTTAAAACTGCGCCTGAGAGTCACAAGACTGTGTTTGAGGACTCTTCGGTCAGGATCCTGCAGGTTCTTTTGGACCCTGGTAAAACAGAACCTATCCACACACATAAATGGAAAAGTGTGATGTGGTTTTCCCATGCGACCCCAATGACCTATTTTAAATACAAGGCAAATGGAACTAATTATCTGATTGAAGATAGCTTCCAGATTCCACAGATGCCGCCGGCAGCTTTAAATCATGCATCGCCGGTCGACGCAGAAGGTCCACATGCAATCAGAAATTCCGGTAAGGAGCAGGGAATTGCCTACCGGGTTGAATTCAAGAAATAATCAGGGAAGACGTCCATACCTGCTTTTCACGGGCACGCAATATTTCTTCTGGCTAAACTCGAGGCCGCTGCAAATTCGACGTATAACATTTACTGCAGGCACGGCTTTTCCTATATATTCAAAAAAACAGGCCCGGAATCCAGGCCAGTTTTTTTGAATGTATTTGGTAGATGCTTACTGCCAACCCGGGTTCTGACCCAAAGCAGGATTACGTTGAACATCGTTCAAAGGAATCGGATACAGGTAATTCTTATCCTGCCAGTCTCTCTGAATTTCAGTCATCCAGATCAATTCACCCGAGGTACCATTTTTCAGCAACTGTGAGTTAACTGTGCTGCCGATTCTCGGTGAAACGTTTACATAAGTAACACCAGCAACCGCCGGATCAGGACGTGTGCCCTGGTAGAACGCTACATCAAGAATTCCGTCCTCATTAAGATCCATCGGTGTGTTCAGAGCCGGAACATAGAAACCGTTCCATGTCTGCTCCATCAGTTCACCCCGTTTCCAGCGAAGAATATCAGCAAAACGGAAACCTTCAAGACTTAATTCAATCCCGCGTTCACGACGTATTTCCAGGATAGAAGCATCAGAGATGCCAGGGAAATAGTTTGTAACAAGATATGGATCAGCAATTACTGGCTTTGCAGCGAGACCAGCTGTAATACCAGCTCTTGATCTAAGCGCGCCAATCGTGAGCGCCCATTCTGCATCAGTGAGTGTACCAAGCTCTGCTTTTGCTTCAGCAAAGTTCAGCAACACCTCAGCATAACGGAAAAGGGGAACCGCATTTGTATTCAATGCACCCGCATCAAAAGCAATATCGTCCAGGGTCATTTTGATCGGCTGATAACCTGTGAATGTGTATGAAAATACCGGTGGCGCAGGAACAGCGACACCATTGCTGATACGTTTGTAATCACCTGAACGGATAGTCTGTTTCAATCGAAGATCACGGTTCTTTACTTCATCTTTGAACAACATTGTTTCATAACCTGGAGTGTTGGTAAATGGAGTACCATCAAGGTTAAGATAAGTGTTGATAAAGGTACGTGTGAAACTTGCCTTAGCACCATAAGTACCGCTTGTCCACCACCAGTTTGCTTCACTCAGCACAGCAAGGTTTACATCGGCTACTGCTGCCTGCAAAACTTCTGCTGTTACGGGCGCATTACTGGTAAATACCTGGCGATATGAAACACCAGGACCTCCTGCAGTATTCAACGAGAAACCCGCATTTTTAATAATGGTATCGGCTGCAGCAGCGGCACCTGTTAGCCAACTTTCAGCGGTGCTTGTAAGATTTAGCTCCGTGTGATATTTTCTGTATGTTCCTTCAAAAAGACAAACCCTTGACTTGTATGCGTAGGCAACCCATTTAGTAATAGTGGTGCGGCTTGCATCAGTTGTAGCGATAATATTTCTGCACGCGAAATCAAGATCGGCAAGCACAGAATCCATCACCTTTGCTCTTGAATCGCGACCTGCAGTCAGGATAGGATCATCAAGACCCAACGCCCGACCGATCCAGGGCACATCACCAAAACGTTTTACTTTTTCCATGTAGAAATAAGCCCTGAAATAACGTGCAATACCGAGATAGTTGTTCCGGATATTTTCAGGAACCAGCGGGTCATTACAGTTCTCTATAAAGTAATTGATGTTTCTCAGGTCGCCCCAACTCCAGCCTGAACTGTTGTTTGCAGCAAAACCATCGGGGCGTATAAAATTCTGAACTTCTCTTACCGCCAGGTAATCAGACATGGCGTCCTGGCTTGTTGAGTTCTTTGGAAGAAAATCCATTCCATAGAATGAATTTGTATACAGTCGCAAAC
>JBEVNF010000371.1:0-8730 GCA_040508255.1 Flavitalea sp. | reverse complement strand
GTCGTAAATAGAAAAGGTCACTTCCTGCGAAGTGACCTTCTCTATGTTGATCGTTATTCTCTTACTCCCATTATCATCCGCCGCGGCGGCCCTTAATGCATTGCTTCTGACAGATCAACTTTATTCTTCTTGTTAGCCTTAACCAGTAGTACAAAAGGAATACAGCAAAGGAACATTACACCGAGGTACAAAAATGCATCCATATAGGAAAGCACTGCTGCTTGCTTTGAAACCATGCCATCTAAAGAGGCATATGCCAGTTTCAATGCATCATTCGCGGTTCTTCCTTTAGCCATGAATGATTGTTGTAATCCATTGATTCTTGCCTGTACAGCCGGGTCATTGATGTTCAGATGTGATACAAGTGCACTTCGATGATCCATCTGTTTTCTCGAAAGGAAGGTTGTGATCAGCGCGATACCAAAAGATCCGCCAAGCTGACGCATCATACCGGTAAACGCTGCACCCTGCCCTATCTGCTGACCTTTAAGGGAGCTTAACGAAAGCGTTGTGATCGGAATAAACAACAAACCCATTCCCACGCCACGAACGATCAGCATCCAGAAAAACGATTCCTTTCCTGTGTCTGGTGTAAGGATCTTAAAACCCCAGAAACTATAAACAAAGAACAGGAACATACCCGCTGCAACAAGATACTGTTGTGGTACTCCGCGCTGTAAAAGTCTTCCGATGATCGGCATCAGGAATGCTGTTGTAAGTGCCGCCGGTATCATCAGCATACCTGATTGTTGTGCGGTCCAGCCAAGTGTTGATTGTGTATATAAAGGGATCATGAATGTTGATCCGTACAAACCGAAACCGAGAAGGAAAGATAAGAATGTTCCCACCCTCAGATTACCATTCTTTAATACTCTTAATTCAACGATTGGTTTCTTAGCAGTGGTCTCCCGCCAGATAAAGAAGAATAACCCTAAAACGGCAAGCACGGAACAAACAATGATCACATTGCTGCTGAACCAATCGTCATCCTGTCCTTTTTCAAGAACATATTGAAGTGAGCCGACTGTTAATGCAAGTAAACCGATACCTGCCCAATCAATTTCCCTGGTAGAACTTTTCTCGCCATATTTCGGACTTCTTACAAACTGCAGTGTAAGAAGTGTTGCGATTATACCAATCGGAATGTTGATGTAAAAAATATACGGCCAGCTGAAGTTATCAACGATATAACCACCCAATGGCGGACCGAGTGTAGGACCGATGATCACACCAAGCCCGTAGATCGCCTGTGCCATCCCGCGTTTTTCAGGGGGATAACTTTCAGTGATGATCGTTTGTGAGGTAACGAGAAGCGCACCGCCACCAACACCCTGGATAAACCTGAAGATTACAAGTTCCCATATGTTAGTCGCGTTACCACATAGAAATGAAAATACGGTGAATATGATGATGGACGCCGCGAAATAGTTACGGCGACCAAATTGTTGTGAGAGCCAGCTTGTCATCGGAACAATAATAACGTTACCGATCGCGTAAGCTGTGATTACCCAGGCCACCTCGGTAAGCGTTGCGCCGAGATTACCTCTCATTTCGTTGAGCGCAACGTTTACAATGGTCGTATCAACAATTTCAAGTAAGGCACAGAATATTGCAGTGATGGTGATGATCACCCTCCGGCTGCCATATTCAACCAATGATTCTGCCTGTGTCATTTATTATTTGTTGACTTCCATACGGCATCAAAAGCGGGATGGAATTTATTTAATGAGATCGTTTACTATTAGTCGAGATGCACGTCAACAGCTACGTTAAGTCCGGCTCTGAGCCTTTTCAGCATTGAATCTGAAGCGTTGTTGAATTCGATCTTTACCGGAAGACGCTGAACAACCTTTACAAAGTTTCCTGAAGCATTGTCCGGAGGCAACAATGCGAATTTTGCACCTGTTGCTGCTGCAAACGATGTAAGTGTTGCTTCAAAAGGATGACCTTCGAATGCATCTACATGTACAGTAACTTTCTGACCAACCTTCATTTTTTCAACCTGTGTTTCCTTAAAGTTCGCAACAACCCATAGTTGATTATCACGAACGATGCTGAAGGTTGATTGTCCTGCCTGCAGGAACTGACCAGGTTGTACATTTACTTTTGAGATCAGACCATCTGCCGGAGCAAGGATATATGAATAAGAAAGATTCAGTTTCGCTTCGTCCACTTCAACCTCTCTTTGTCTGATCATCGAATTTGCCACGTTGATCTGTGAACCTGTCGCGGTGCTTGCACGGGAAATAGCATTGGTCTGGATCACCGCCTGTTTGCGTGATTCAACAAGTGCCTGTAGCTGGCGCTCTGCAGTTTCTTTCGCAGCTTCTGCCTGTTCAAATTGTTGCTGTGTGATAGAATGATCTTTGATCAGGTTCTGATATCTTCCGAAATCCTGTGTAGCGCGACGAACATTTACTTTTGATGCTTCGATCTGGGCGTCGATTGAACCCAGTGATGCTTTGGATGTAAGAATGTTTGCATCAGCTGCAGTGCTTGAAAATCTTGCGCTTCCAAGGCTTGATTTGGCTGTAACGAGTGCTGCTTCAACCTGTTCAAGTTTCAGTGAAAGATCGCGGTTGTCGAGGATAAGAAGGGTATCACCTTTTTTTACCTGTTGGTTGTCTTTAACACGAACTTCAGCCACATAGCCAGCCACCCTGGGAATAACCGGGCTGATGTTTGCTTCAAGCTGTGCATCATCAGTTTCTTCATGATGAAGACTGTGTGTGTATTTTGAAATTCCGAACCATGCACCGCCTGCTACCAGGAGTACAAGGATGATAAGGAATGTTTTACTTCTTTTAGCAGGAGCTGCAGGAGTATTTGATTGTGTTGCGTTACTCATAACTATATTATTCTAAGTATTTCTAATGTTGTTAAAGTTATTTCTGGTTTGATTCTGTTTTTGCTGATGCAGATTCGCCTGAGATAACACCGGTCACCTGTAAGAGCTTGTTGTATGCCGCAGATGCATCTGCTTCTGCAAAAGCATAGTTTAGTTTAGCCTGCAACTGTAATACATCTGCATCCAGAAGATCAGTTGTATTCAGCAATGCGTTATCGTATTTGTTTTTTGAGATCCTGTAGTTTTCTTCTGCCTGATCTACTGCAGATTTATAAGTTTCGATCTTGCGGACACTGAGAATGTAGGAATAGTATGCCTTGTTCACATCCATCTTAATTCCATCTGCAAGCATCAGTGAATTTGCTTCCACTTCCTGCTGTCTTGCTTTTGCCTGGTCAACATGAGCATGTGTTTTCCAGAGTGAAGCAATATTGTATTTCAAGCCTAATCCAACATTTGCAGCGTTGGTGATGGTGAGGAAGTTCGGAACATAGGCAGCGATATATCCACCGGTCAAAGCAAAAGAAGGATAGTAATCTGCCTTTGCGATATTGATCCCTGTTTTAGCTGCTTTGTTGCGCAGGTTAACTGCTTCAACATCTTTCCTGTTCTGCAGCGCCATTTGCTGAAAATCTTCGATCGTTTTTCCTTTGCTGTCAAAATCCCATCCTGCTTCTGTTAATTCAATGATCGTTGAATCACCAAGTCCGAGCATGATGTTCATATTTGCATTCGCAAGTTTCAGGTTGTTCTCAGCTTCTGCAAGCGTAAGTTCGGTATTTGATTCCTGAAGCTTTGCTTTCAACAGATCATTGCGTGCAAGCAAACCTTCCTTTTCAAGATTTGTGAACTGGCGAACACGCTCACGGTTTCCTTCCACACTTTCTTTCACAACCTTTACAGCAGCACTTGCTTTGTAAAAGTTTGTGTAAGCATTTATGGTATTGATCACGATGGCATCCCTGTCTGTAACCGCATCGAGTTTTGACGCTTCTGCAAGATACCTTGATGATTCGATGCCATATCTGATCTTGCCGCCGGCATACAGAGGTAGAGACACATTCAGGATACCGTAAGTTGCCGAATGCACGCTTACTTCCTGTGTGGCACCACCGCCACCGGAACCACCGCCGCTGTTTGAAGCAGACTTCAGATCAATATTGGGGTTGTTCAAACGGATGTGCGAACCTGAAACAGAAGCTTCAGGAAGCTTGTTTTCTTTTGCAATCTTCAATGCAGCATCTGCCTCTGCAATCTTTGCCGTACTAAGCTTAAGATTGGGGCTGTGACTAACGCTGAGATCGATTGCCTCTTTCAGCGTGAGTTGTTTTTTCTCCTGCGCCTGGATAAATCCAAACGTAAGCAGCAGGAACATCACAAAAAGTGATGATTTAGTTTTTTGCACGTTCATTTGATAAAAGTGATTTAATTAGATCCTTCATGTAATTTTTCAATATGGCCTTGTAATCGTCAATAAATTGCTCGTCTGTCAGATCCTGCATCCCATGAGCTTCGCGGTAATATTCACGGTTCATGAATGAATGCATTATGGTGCCGATAAGGGTGTGCATCATCAGCGATACATCAATGTCCTGCTTGAAATAATTTTTGTCCTGCCCTTCTTTTACAAGCCTCGCAACCAGGTCTCCATTTGTCTTTTTCAACTTGCTCATCAGTTTCATAATAGCCGGATTCTGATCGAGACGTTGTTCGAAGTACATCAGTTTGTGAAAACGATGTTGGTTGATCAGCTTGTTGATATAATCATCTACCAATATCTCGAGCTTCTCAAAAGGGTTCAGTTCGGTATTGTTTGCGAGACTTTCCAGTCTTTCAGTGACGGTGCTCATTCTTTGATGAAAAATGGCTTCCATTAATCCTTCCTTGCTGGTGAAATAGTAGGAGATCATAGCAACGTTGATATTCGCCGCCTCCGCTATCTCGCGGACCGAAGTGCCGGAAAATCCCTTGTTTGCGAACAGGATTTCCGCGGCGGTCATTATCTCTTGCTGTTTTTCGTTGTATTGCATAAGATCAATTACAAAAGCAAAACTAAACAAATGTTTGATTAAATTAAACGTTTGTTTAAGAAAGTGTTTAAATTGAAAAAGTCTGCCTTTGTAAATGGCAGACTTTCAATTATTTGAAACCAATGTTAATTTATTGCAATTGCTTCATCACAGATTCGTAGAGATGAACTTTTGTAAACGGCTTGGTGAGAAACTCGTCTGCCCCGTTTTCAATAGCTATATCTTTTGCCGATCCATCGCTTCCGGAGATCATGATGACCCTGGTTGAAGGATGTGATTTCTTAATTGAGCTGATGAAATCTATTCCAAGTCCGTCCGGCAATCTGTTATCAAGTAACACTACCGCCGGCGTTTCCGCGTCCAGGTAATCTTTTGCTGCACTGATGGTTTTCACATGATCCACTTCCATTTCGTCGCCCGTTAACATGATATTAAGCAGAAGGCACATATCTGCCTCATCTTCGACCAACAAAACCTTTTTCGCTTGCTTAGATTGCTGTTTTTGAACTGACATACAACAGTTTGTTTAAAGTTTGATTAAGGATAAGCTGTCCTATAAAATTCTGTGCCACCCCAGAACGGGATTTTTTCTTATATTTGTCTACCGATTCGATAGACTAATTATTTTTCACAGGATTCAATACAGGCTTATGAAATACATCATTGTACCAGGTCTGAATAATTCGGGACCTGATCATTGGCAGACAAAGTGGGAACTGAGTGATCCGCGAATATTTTCCCGGGTTGAGCAACAAAGCTGGGATGAGCCTGAAAAAACATCCTGGGTTGAAGAGCTGGAAAAATCTGTTGCCGCGGCTGAAGGCCCGTTGATCCTGGTCGCCCATAGTCTTGGGTGTGTTACGGTGGCACATTGGGCGGCCAACCACAATTCCGACCGCGTTGCGGGGGCATTACTTGTGGCGCCCGCAGATGTTGAAAAAAGCACTAAAACCGTATTCAGCACATTCTGCCCTGTTCCGAGAACACCACTACCCTTTCGCTCAATAACTGTAGGAAGCGGTAATGATCAATATGCATCAATAGAACGCATCCGCGATCTTGCACAGGATTGGAACACGTCTTTCATCGATGTGGGCCTGAAAGGTCATATTAACGCACAATCCGGTCTCGGTTTCTGGGAGGAAGGATTTGATATCCTTACTAAATTGGTTAACGAGGTGCCCGGATACCGTGGTGAACATTTATACAGCCGGACCGGGTGAAAATCTGAGTTTGTTTGAGAGTTTGAAAATATGAGAGGCTGCAACCATTGGATTGCAGCCTCTCGTTTTTATTATGCAATCTGTTCTTATCAATTCTGACTGATCGCTATACCAACCTGGTTATAGTTTGGATTGGCTTTCAGTGATGTGCTGCTTTCAAGTTCCACCACAAGGTTTACAGAACCTGTGCCCGCGCCAGGATCAAGTATCTGAACTGTGATAAATCCAAAACTTGAATTTGCAGGAATCTCTACCGTTCCTGTTGTTTGATAATGGACACCAGCCTGTGCTGTGGTTTCTTCAGGGATTACTCTGAATGTAAGTACTTCAGCATTGTTTCGCTGAGCCGCAACAAGGTTCACGCGCAATTGCACCGTGCCTGTTGTTCTCCTGATCAATGAGTCCTGCGCGTTGATCACTGGTCGTCCGCCTTGCGGTATACGAGTGAGTAATGGGTACGCTTTACCGGTTAACGGTGCATTCAGTACAGTCGCGTCGATCTCGACAAAATTGCCTTTGAATTGGGTTACTTCTTCTTCCAGTCTGTTGCAGGATGTGAGTATCAAGGCCACAAACAGTCCGATCAATATTTTAAACCTGTTCATATTATTAAATTTAGTATCCTGGGTTTTGTTTCAGATTGTCGTTGATATCGATATCTGCTGTTGGAATTGCTGAAAGCAAACGGTAGTCTGTATATAAAAGAGAACCGGATGCGAGGCTGCCTTCGGCCTTGGGAATATCCTGTTTCAAACGGATCAGGTCGAACCAGCGGTGTCCTTCAAATGCAAGTTCAAGTCTTCTCTCGAGCAGAATTGCCTCAATAAGCTGGGTTTGTGTAACGGTTGCATCAATCGCTGGGGAACCGGCCCGAACACGGATCACGTTAACATCGGCGAGTGCTTCCGTTAACTGGTTCGTGCGTGCATAAGCTTCTGCCCTGTTCAAAAGGATTTCAGATGTTCTGAGTATCGTTACGTTGTCAAGCCCAAAAGTGCCGCCTGTTCCACTGTACTTGTTGGTGAAATAGAGATTGTTCTGGCCCAGCTTACAATATGGACCCTCAACCAGCGTGGTTAACCGGATATCTGTTGCATCATAAAGATTCAACAGTGATGTTGGAATATGCAGATCTGCAAAACTCGCCCTTGTCGGGTTACCCGTGCAGGTTGCGTTCACTGGTTTTGGGAATATTGTGGTCCAGGCCTGGAGCGAACCTGTACCAAGGTTTTCTGCGGTTGTAAAGGTCAGTTCAAAAATTGATTCGCTCTTATCCTTGAATGTTCTCCAGTGTTGAACGAGGCCAGTACCTGTAGTTTCAACCCTCGTTAATTTCCCATTGATTGTCCCTGTATTTAGTACCTCAGTTGAAACAGGGATCACCTCGTTCCATTCATCAAGGTAAAGGTGTACCCGGCTTAGAAGTGCCTGCGCCGCTGCTTTTGAAACGTATGACTTCTCTCCCCTGCTGGTATTATCAAGAAGTGCAATGGCCTCTGTGAGATCCGATTTAATCTGCGCATATACTTCAGCGTTAGTATTTCTTGTAGGATAACTTACATCGACAACACTTTTTGTCGGGGTCAGTATCAGGGGAACACCTTCTGTCCAGCCGGAAACTTCCTTGCCAGGCTGATAGCTATAGGAAGTGATCAATGAAAAGTAACTCCAGGCGCGAAGGAACAAAGCTTCACCTTTGTATAGTTTTGCCCTTGCTTCAGTAACATCTGTAATTGCACCCTGGTCCACTGCATCAATGATCAGATTTGTTCTGTTAATAATTGAATAGTTGGTTGTCCAGTTACCTGTTCCAAAACCCTGGTTGTTTAGTTCCTGGTTTCGGTAGGTGTTGTTGTTGTTGATAGTGTTGATCAGGTTGTCAGCGAGCAGTTCCGGCCACAGAACATTGCTGGTAACAATTCCGCGATACGCTGCATATACTGAATTTACAAGCGAGTTGACTCCTGAACTTTTCGTAAGTGCAATATTTGCGTCTATTGATTGTACAGGCTCAGTTTGAATCGCTTTGTTGCAGGCGCCGAGTGAAAGTCCTCCAATCACTGCAACGCTTAAATATTTTGTAATAGATTTCATTGATCAGAATTTAGAAATTGAATGAAACACCTGCGGTTAGTGTGCGTCCCTGAGGGAATGCACCGAGATCAGAACCAACCAGTTCAGGATCATAACCTGTATAACCGGTAATGGTAAAGATGTTTGTTGCCTGGAGATAGACCTTTGGTGCGCCGATACCCGCTCTTGAGAAGAATCCGGATTGTACGGTATAGCCGAGACTAACTTGTTTTAGCCTGATGTAAGATGCATCCTCATAGTTGCGACCGGTGAACTGGTTAAGGCCCCTGTGTCTTGGTTCTGTGCCAGCGTATGGACGCGGCATATCAGTTACATCCCCCGGTTTCTGCCATCTGCGTTCATAAGCTCTCAAGGTATGGTTGGCTTCGAAAGCGCCCTGTGTTTCCAGGAAGAATGCATTGTTGTTGATTATCATGTTCCCGAACTGTCCCTGGAAAAAGACCATCAGCTCAAGATTTTTATAGGAGAAAGTATTGGTAAATCCGCCGTAAGACTTTGGCAAAGCAGTACCGATAATTTTTCTTGCATCCTGATC
>JBEVNF010000363.1:0-7950 GCA_040508255.1 Flavitalea sp. | reverse complement strand
AAAGAGATAAATGCTTCCATCAAGTTTTACTGTTAATAACCCTTCTTGTTTTGCGCGTTTGAGCAGATAATAGTTGTGGGTGTTGCTGAAAGGAATCTTTTTATTACCTATGCTCACTTCGGCATTTGTGATAGCAGTTCCATTTATATCATGCAAAAACAAAGAAAGGTCATAGGCGTTTTTCACCAGGTTAATTCTGAGAGGTCCAAATGATCTGACCTGGTAATGAAGACGGTTCCCATGCGCCTTGACAAACAAGTAATTTCCAGCTGCCAGGCGGCTCGTTGGTTCATCATTGTATGGAAAAGAATCAATTTTCTGTCCAGGAGTAAGTTGCTCAGGTTTTAGATGTCGATAGTTGCTGAGTTTCAACACCTGCTTCGGTGTTAGTTTATAAACGTAGGTGTATATACTTCCCTTTTCACTTCCAGCAAGATTCTTTTGAGCGTGAACATAACAATACGATAGGAGTGCTGCAAGCAATAGCAATTTTCTCATGTGCGCAGATTTCCGGCATGATGCAGGAGATCATAAAATTGCACACTTATTTCAGAAGTTTTTTTTGAAAACTATTTGACGAACGAAGTTCCGGCTGCATCAACTTCTTTATCAGAAAGATTCTTGCCAGAGTTGATAAGTATTTTATACCTGAATGTTACCGACTTGCCTGCCGGTAGTTTAAAATGTAATTCGTTTTTACCGCCACTCAGTTCTTTCTGCCCGAGTGGGTTCGCTGCAAATAAACCGTAGCCACGTGCGTGCCAGTAGGTTGGGTATCCAACATTTTTTGGATGATCATATACAACAAGCGAAACAAGCTCATCGCCAATCTTTCCGTTAAGGTTAACCCATTTGCCACGAGTGCCCCAGACACTATCTCCTTCTTTCCCTTCGCTGCTGCGATATTTTCCGGTTACACCATCGTTATTCAGCCTTGCAACATCCGTTGCTATGCCATTTGCATCAGTGAATTTTTCCGGCTTATCTGATGGATGTTCAAGCTCACGCGCAAGCCTGATACCAAGTACACCTTCTTTATTATCATCAAATGATACATCGCCATTGGTAGCAGTCAGGGTCGTGATCATTTCTATCGCCCGCTGACCTGCAGGCGCAGTAAATACATAGATAGTTTTTTCACGAAGCAACTCTTTGTTGTCGGGATTGAGCCATGATTTTGTTACTGCAAGTTCGGCCCTGTTATTCGCTGCCAATGCTCTGTCTACTGATATATGTTTAATGGTTCCATATCCACTTCGCTTGTCTGCAGGAATTGCGGTTGAGTTATTCCAGAAGTCAAGGCCGTTTACATTTCCATAATTGAACCACATTCCAACATGATGTGGGTGATCAATGCGTTCGCCAGGTCGCGGATCCATCGGCCAGCCACGTGTTATAAGTGTACCCTTTGAAGTGCGCAAAGGATAAAGTACAGATTTCATTAATGAATCCGGGTAGATATACGATGTAAAGGGTTTTCCATCAATCGAGATGTCCACACGTTTATCTTTTGCATTTTGAACTATTCCAAAATGATCGGCCTGTTTGAAAGCGCTGAACATTACTGCTGCAGACGCGATAATGAATATTGTTGCTGGCAGGATCGGTTTTTTTCTGAGAAGGCTTTGCATGGCGACTATGTTTCGGGTTGCAATCACAACTTTTTATAATGTCAAACCTAATCATTTTTGATGTAAGATCACAAATACGTATTTCATCTAGTGTTTACATGAAACAGTCTGATCTCACCGATCTTACTGTTACAAAAAATCGGTTACATGTGATTGTTATAGCACAAATTATTCTGCAACTGGAAACGATGCGATCCTTAACCTCGCACATCCCATCGGAATCAAAGTAAGTTCTTCAATTGCTTCACTTGTTTTTACCGGGCTCTGTGGCAGGATGCCACAAAGACCATACTGATCAATTGTCCATCCGGGTATTTTTTTGCCTTTGGTTTGAATTGACAAAGGTGCATTCGCCGGTGTCCATGGATTGTTATCCGATGGCCAGGATCCCTGTACAACCTGAAATGATGAAAGAAGATCAGCAGGTTTGTAAACAAGACCATAGTTCCAGGCTGTAGTTGGATGGATCTCAAATGCGGGCCATTTTTCAGGGTCTGCAGTTGCCTGCCATTTTGAGTCACCCATTGCAGTTTTACGGCTATCTTTTTTTACGAATTCTTCACCAATCTTCAATGAATAAGTAAGTGGTCCATAATTTAAACTTACGCTGTTTTTGTTTTTCGACCATTCACGCATAGAAAGTTCCATCGGTAACTGCAGTGAGATTTTATCTCCGTTTTGCCAGGCGGATGTGAGTTTTACAAAATATCCTGATTGATTTGTTCCGTTTACAATATTGGTACCTGTGTTCTGCTGTACAGCAAACTTAACAGGTTCACCATTCACCATGATCTTTGGATCTTTGCACCATGATGGTATACGCAGGTATAACGGAAATGCAACAGCGCTTTTTGATCTCACTGTAAAATTTACCATGTTTTCGAACGGATACTTTGTGTCCTGGACGATGGTAACGGTCTGGCCTTTCGCAACCTTCGCTGTTACTGTGTCCTGTGCATATAACTGAACTGCGAGACCATTATCCGGCGTTGCCATCCAGCTGTTCTCTGTGTAATACACCCATCCTGCAGCATGGTTATGCTGGCAGCAACGACTGCTGAAAGGATTCATCATCAGAAACGGTCCGCTGTTATCAATGCCCGGGTGATGATTCTTATCATCATTCAAAACCATGTTGGGCGCTGTTAAGTATCTCAGAGAACGATAATCAGGCATAAAGGCAGCAGGGAAAGTATTGAAGGCAACATCTTCTGTATGATCCGCCCATGATACATCACCCGTCCACCTCAGCAGCATCTGATTGGATGTGATCTGTTCAACAAGCGCACAGGTTTCAATTGCCTGTCTCGGATCATCAAAACCTTTTCTTGCATTTTCATCTGCACCAAACATACCACCCGGCATCTGACCATACTGATCTCTTACTATCTTATGGTTGTTATAGGTTGCATCCAGGTCTGCAGTTTTGTGACTTTGCAGATAATAGGTAGCAGGTTCACGAAAACATTGTGCAATGTTTACGTTGTGCCAGTTTGGAACATCAGTTTTCTGGCGCCAGTCTGCCGTGTTGCGGTCGATCTTTGTAGCAAGATCAAGAAGAAATTTTTCACCTGTATAATTGTACAGCCAATATACACTCACCATATTATCTCCGCCACGGCTCTTCTCCCAGAAGTCCTCAAGAAATAATGAATCGGGAATTGTATTCTGCCATTTAAAATACTTAGTCATGAAACTAAGTACACGCGGGTCTTTTGAGTATTCATAATATGACTGGAGACACCAGAGCATCGGCATGTTTGTCCACAGGTCACGTTTGCCTTTGCCTTTCTCAACCATTGGTCCGAAGTCGCCATTGGCGCGTTGATTACTGAGGACTGCTTCGATCCAGAATTTCGTTTCAGCGATCATCTTCTGATCGTTGAGCATGTAGGCAATATTGCCATAACCTTTGAGCCAGTATGGTAATTCTTCCCAGCCATACTCTCCTTGGCCCTCTTTATTGAGCCAGGCATTGTTATCGCGTGAGAGCCAGATGCTGATCTCACCAAGATTTCCCGTGAGACCTTCCTTCTGAAGTTCAATTTGTTTTCTTAACCATCCACCGGGTTTGATTGCGGTGACCGGAAGTTTTTCGAAGTAGGCTGCCTGTAATGGTGCTTTGTTGGTTACATAATTGGCAGAACGTGTTGCATTGTTTGGCGATGCAACAGTAGATGCCTGAACCGATGTGTGTTTAACCTGTGCAACCGAAACATTGAACGTGAGGATAACAATGGCAGATAGAACTGATGTTGCGAGTGTTGTATTATTCATAATGGCCCTTCCGTTAATAGAAATTTTCGGAAGGGAAATTAAGCAATCCTGCTGAAAGGGCAATTATGACAAAGTCCTTCCGCTGCGGCAGAAGGACTTATACTATTAATCTTTTTGAATGATCAGTTTGAAACTTTGGCTGTGTTCGCCGGCATTTTTATCACGGGCTCCGGAACTAATAAAACCGGTTTGCGTGTTGTGATTGATGACTTGTTGGTTGATGCAATCGTTTTTGATACAAGCACATAATTTTTAGGTGCGATAAGTACAGGTTTTCTCATTTGGGTTGGGATTATTTGTATAACAAATAGAATAATTCTTCTTCGTATTTGCAAGCAGATATCACTGTGATTTATATGATTACAGAGTACTATTTATCTGTGATAAACTAAATCCACGAGATGGTTGCGATATTGGCCGATTATCCCCCGTTGGAATAAAAATTGATGAAATTATAGGGGTATTATTTCCTCCTGTTGTCGTATAACTAACCGCAAAATGACTTTCTATGACGAATCATGAAATTCACAACAAGGGGCGGGCTGTGCTATTCAGAAGCCCCGTGCTTGAAGCTTTTACAAAATCACATCCGCTCGTTATCTGGGGTATCTACATCCCGATTATTTCGTGGCTCGTTTATCACGGTACACAGACCATCAACAATAGTTATATCTGGCTGTTGGTGGCTTTTTTTGGTGGAATGTTTGCGTGGACCTTTGTTGAATATATTATACACCGTTTCGTGTTTCATCTGATCGCTGAAAGCAAAGTGGCGACGAGGATCATTTATGTGATGCATGGAAATCACCATGTGTATCCGCGTGATAAAGAGCGTTTGTTTATGCCCCCGATCCCAAGCCTCATTATTGCTTCAATTTTGTTCCTGATCTTTAAACTGATACTCGGTATTTTCTCGCTGGGTGATTATGTTTTTCTTTTCTTCCCAGGCTTTATGCTGGGTTATCTGCTGTATGGTTCAATGCATTACGCGATCCATGCATTCAAGCCTCCCTTCAAATGGATGAAGTCATTGTGGCGAAATCATCATCTGCATCATTATAAAGATGAGGGTAAAGGTTTCGGGGTTAGCACTACGTTGTGGGACAGGGTATTCGGCACGATGTTCCCCTCTTCAGAGAGGAGGAGGGAAGAACCGAAAGTCCTGGAAGAAACAGCAGTTTAAACGACCTGGTTAAAGTCGCTTCGCCCGCGGCTGGCACACTGATTGAACCCGCTTTTGAGTACCAAATCCAAATCTCATGTACATCATCACCGGAGCAACAGGACATATCGGATCTGCTGTGGCAGATACCTTACTTAACAAAGGCGAAAATGTGCTTATTATCACCCGCAATGAAGAAAAAGGAGATGAGTGGAAACGTAAAGGTGCAACGGTTGCGGTTGTTGATATCAATGACACTGAAACACTACACAAGGTATTCAAACAGGGTAAACGGTTGTTTATGCTCAACCCACCCGCTTCACCAGATACAGATATTGTAAAGGAAGAAAGGAAATCGCTTGCTTCCATGATCAATGCAGTAAAAAATACTCCGATTGAAAAGATAGTTGCTGAATCAACATACGGCGCACATCCCGGCGAAGACACCGGTGATCTGAATGTTCTATATGATATGGAGCAGGAGTTAAAAGATCTTGATATCCCTGTGAGCATCATCCGCGGAGCTTATTATATGAGCAACTGGGATATGCAGCTTGAATCAGCAAAAACTACCGGTGTTGTACAAACGCTTTATCCGGTTGATTTTAAGATTCCAATGGCAGCTCCACATGATATCGGCCGGTATGCAGCCAAATTGCTGATGGAGCCTGTTCGTAAAAGTGGCTTACACTATGTTGAAGGTCCTGAACCTTATTCCAGCGCAGAAGTTGCGGAAGCAATAGGCGAAGTGTTACATAAAAGAATCGAAGCAGTCGAAACGCCAAAATCTGAATGGATCCCAAGTCTTGAAAAAATGGGTTTTTCATCAAAAGCAGCAAAGTCGATGGCAAACATGACCGACTTTACCATCAACAATATTCATGAGTTACCTGATCATCCGCATCGTGGAAAAACATCGCTCAGAAAATATTTCAAAAATCTGCTGAAAGCAAGCCGGCCAAAGAGGCTTGGCTCAATGAGTATGGGTTAAGCCTACATGCCTGTAACAGGGTATGTAGTATTTCTTATATAAGGTTGTTGCCTGATCTGTTTTTCAGTGATCGGTGTGATAACCTGTTCATCGTAAGCCTGATCTTCAAAATAGGCTCTTTCGATCAGTGCTACAACTTTTACATTGATATTTGTCGCACCTACCAAATTGCCGGATCCAGGGGAGTTTGCGTTATCAAAGCAAAGATAAAACGAACCCTGGCATTGCGCTGAGTTTGTAAACTTTCTATAATCCCCGAATCCTTTGCCATCGCTGACATACCTGAAAGGCTGATTTTGCATGAACAAGTCGCGGTTTTCAAGATCGGTGATAAAATAGTTGATCCTTTGCCCATTCCTCGGCAAATCTAATGTGGGTATACCACCCGTTGCATATGCTCCCAGGGGGGTGTAATAATCCAAATTTCTTTCCCGCACATTTCTCATGTTTTGTTGCCATGCGCGGCTGGCATCGGGGCCAACACCAACCCAATAAGCCCAAGCAATTATTGTTGAAGTTTTATAAGGGGTGCGCATATCCGGCGGCAACGAAACTACAATGCTGGCGCGGTTTTCACCTCTTGAAGATGAACTGATACGCTGTACCTGGTCGGAGATCAGTTGTTCATCAACTTCGCTTCTGACCATTACTCTTTTTACTCTTGGAACATAGGTAGTGTCATATCCCACCACAACATCAGTTGTATATGATTGCCAAACCGTATCCTGCCTGGTCAGCCAGCTTACCGCAGAATTGAAGTTCACCGAAGACTCAGAAGCAGGAATGCGTTGAATCTTTACTTTGCAGATGCGTTTTGAGATAGATGAGTTCTTTAAGCGAAAAATATAGATGCCTTGTTGTGAAACGATGATCTCTTTATTTTTTACTGCTTTGGTTTTATAATCTGAGAATCTTGAGAGAGTCGGATATTCCGTGATCTCAATTTCTTTAAGCTCTTTGTTGTTCATCTCCTGAAAGTTGAAGATGATCCTGTCGCCCGCCGCAAAACCAAACATCAGCTCTTCTTTTTTGCCGCCACCTATACGTATAGTTTGTTCTGTAACATCGAGTGCTTTGGGAACATACCTGTGTTGTATAACCGGGGTAAAAATATTTTCTGTATGTGCGAATGATGTAAACTTTCCGTAGTTGTCCGAAAGTGTCTGGGCGCTTGCTGTAGAAGCTATAAGGGTTGCCACGCCAATGGCTGCGGTTTTAAGCATAGGGATACGTATAATATGTAAAGAAAATATTAAAAGCCGGGATTTGCAAGTGGGTTCAGGTTTGTTTGCCCATAATCCATCAAATGGTACTAACTGTCAGTACAGGACCGGCAGGTATACAGTCAGTTAACGCAAATACCGGTGTTGTGAATGCCGAAGTAGCCTGGTATACTCAATCGATGTATCAATTTATTCAATTGATACATGTTACACTTTTAGCGTCATCAGCATCAACCTAATTTGCGCGATAAATTACTATATGTCCACATCAATTTATCGTGTAGCATTGATGATGATGGCGTTCCTGCCTTTCGCCATCGCGTGTAAAAAAGAAAACTCACCCATTCCGGATAAGCCAACAGGGTTCAGTCTTTCCGCAATAAGATTCAGATCATTTTCATTACAGGAAGCAGCCAGCAAATCAATCACGATCGAACATCCTGTTATAATTAGTGAGAGAGAATCAAAAGCTGGTGTTATTAATATTACGATCGCCAAACATCCGGGTGGATTAAAACTCACGCCGGAAACCATCAATCTTAATCTGGATAGTTTTACAGTGGCACCATCGGTTGGAAGAGAAATTGATTTCAGTGAAGGTCCCGTAAATTTTACCATTACTGCCAAACACAACAAATCAAAGCAGGTACACTACACGGTTACGAT
>JBEVNF010000360.1:0-3739 GCA_040508255.1 Flavitalea sp. | reverse complement strand
TGGGATGAAGAAAGCCAGATCGCTGAAATGCAGGATGATAACGGTGTGGCACTGCTGAAGAGATCGCTTGGCGAAGGACTTTAATCAATATCTTTGACCACTTGCCATGAGGCCGGTTTTTCAACAATTCATTTTCTATGCAAAATACCGTACAGGAAATCAGGGATCTTTTTGTGAAGGCAAAAAACGAAGAAATCAGTGCAATAGAAAAGATTCCGCAATCCGGCAGTGACAGATCATACTTTCGGGTGGTCACGCAGAACGGAACCTACATTGCAACACATGGAAGAAACATCAAAGAGAACAATACTTTTATTGCTTTCAGTAAACATTTTCATTCAGCAGGCAGCCCGGTTCCGCAGATCATTGCAGTGAATGATGATGCCACTATCTATCTGCAGGAAGACTTTGGCGATACTTCTTTATTGAACAAACTTGAATCGCTTGGACATGGTGATGATGTTTATGAGCTTTTCAAGAAAAGTCTCCGTAGGCTCGCAGAGATGCAGATTCTCGGAGATGAGGGTCTTGACTATTCCTGGTGCATCACGAGCCGTGAGTTCGGCAAACAGGCTATCGTAAGCGATCTGCTTTATTTCAAATACTATTTTCTTGATACGCTTGGCATTCCTTACGATAAGGAAAAGTTGCTTGATGATTTTGACGCGCTTGGCACCTATCTCACCTATGTAGACTATAAGTATTTTATGTTCCGCGATTTCCAGAGCCGGAATGTGATGATCGATGAAAAAGATGAAGTTCATTTTATCGACTACCAGGGTGGTATGAAGGGAGCACTCCAGTATGATGTAGCTTCATTGTTATGGCAGGCAAGAGCCGAACTTTCAAACGAGTGGAAACTTAGCCTGCTGGAATATTATATGGATCGTGTTGAAGAGATCCTTGATACAACCATCGACCGGACAAGGTTTGTAGGTCAATATAATGGATATGTAATGATCCGTTTATTGCAGGTACTTGGCGCTTATGGCTTCCGTGGATTGTTTGAGAGAAAGGCGCAATTCCTTACTTCTATTCCACTTGCGTTACGAAATCTGAAATGGTTCGTTGAAGACAAACGTATCGGGATCGGCTTGCCGGAGTTTGAACGACTGCTGGGCATCATCGTTGAAGATGATATTATCAATCGCTTCGAACCTGTTCGTGCGGACGCTTCCACTCCACTTGTTGTAAAGATCAGCAGCTTTTCGTATAAAGTAGGTATACCAACAGACTCCACAGCCAATGGTGGTGGTTTTGTTTTCGATTGCAGGGGAATATTAAATCCCGGTCGTCTTACCGAATTTAAAACACAAACCGGCAGAGATAAACCAGTACAGGAATTTCTCGAGCAGCAAACAAAGATGCCTGAGTTTTTGAACAGTGTTTACAACATCACTGACATCGCCGTTGAAGATTATATCAAACGTGGATTTGAAAGTCTGATGATCAGCTTTGGATGTACGGGTGGACAACACAGAAGCGTTTACGCCGCGGATGCACTCGCACGTCATCTTCGCAATAAGTTCAAAGTAAATGTCCAGCTGGATCATCATGTACAGGACCTTAAAAACTGGATCAATAAATAAGAATGTATTACCTGGTTTATATACCGATTTACCTCATTTCTTTACTACCGTTGAGAGTGCTCTATATCATTGCTGACGGTATTTACGGATTATTATACTATCTGGTCGGCTACAGGAAGAAGGTGGTGTTGTCGAATCTGACAATAGCATTTCCTCATAAAACCGAAGCCGAGCGGATAAAGATCATGAAAGGCTTTTATAAAAATTTCGTGGATACTTTTATCGAGACGATCAAGCTGCTTTCTGCCGGCAAGTCATTTCTTGAAAAACATGTGGAGGTTAAGAACGTGGAGATCCTGAATGGTCTTTATGCCAGGAAACGTCGCGTACAGGTTCATCTCGGGCATAACTTCAACTGGGAGTACGCGAATGCAGCCTTCGCGGCTCAGACGCCCTACACATTTCTTGGCGTTTATATGCCTATCAAGAATAAGAACTTTGATCGCATGTTCAGATTTCTGCGGTCAAGGTTTGGTACAGTGCTTATACCGGCAACGGATATGCGAAATTCAATGTTACCCTATCGTCATGAATTATATCTGCTCGGACTGGTTGCTGACCAGGTACCGGGAGACGTTCAGCGTGCTTACTGGCTGAATTTCTTTGGAAAACCCGCGCCGTTTGCAAGAGGCCCTGAACGTGGTGCAAGGGCCGGCGACATTTCAGTTGTATTCGCAAAGATCTACAAGCTAAAAAGGGGGAAATATGTTGTTGAGTTTTCAATGGGTGTCGAACATCCTACTAAATTGGAGGAAGGGGCTTTGACCGCGAAATATGTGAAGTTCCTCGAAGAAGTGATCAATCTTCATCCTGATATGTGGTTATGGAGCCATAGAAGATGGAAGAGAGAATGGAAGGATGAATATGAAGCAAACTGGGTAGATGACAGATTCCCGAATCCTGCTTCAGGAAAGTCGGGGGATGTTAAATACCCGTAACTGAGTTCTACTGTATCTCCTTCAGCTTCTTTATCTCTTTACAGATTTCGACAATCAGTAACGGGTGTTCGAGGATATTGAGCTTCATGAGCGAGTTATTGAGTTCCTCAATCCGGCGATTGATGTCTTTGCCGTCCTCAACATTTACTTCCTTATTCGGTCTGTTGCTCATAATCAGTGCCTTGAAAACTGCGGATTACGCAGCCTTCAAATTAACTGAAACAGCTTTAGCCTATCTACAGTAGAAAGCCCGGAATTAAATAGGTAGTAATACCTATCCCGGAGTAAGCGGGATAGGTTATATTAATTCAGAACACTTTTATCCTGGACGGTTTCGATCCTTTTTTCATTTTTGATTGCACCCCAGCCACCAACAATGTTCCTCACATTATGGATACCCTGACGCTTCAGAAGTGAGATAGCAATAACGCTGCGATAACCGCCGGCGCAATGCACATATACATTCTGAGTTTCTTCGATATTTGACATACTGCCGGGATCAGCCATATCACTCAGCGGGATATTCACTGCACCTACAACATGTTCATCGGCAAACTCAGCTTCACGACGCACATCCACAACAACGAGGTTATTATCAAATGGAATATCCATCGCCAGTTCATCAGCCTCTACATCAATGATAAGATCGATCTCTTTTCCTGCATTAAGCCACGCATCAAAACCACCATCGAGATAACCCATCATCCTGGAAAAGCCAACCCGTGCAAGACGGATAGCAGTTTCTTTTTCCATTCCTGGTTCAGCAACTATTACCATTGGTTTGTCGAATGGAAGTACGGCCCCGGCCCATTCAGCAAAACGACCTTCAAGGCCAATGCTTATCGAACCCGGGATATAACGTTGGGTGAATTTATCAGACTTGCGGGAGTCAAGTATAACAGTCTCGTCATTATTCATCCATTCTTCAAATGCATCAACTGAAAGAGGAGTTAATGCTGTTTCAAGAATGCCATCAAGACTTTCATATCCTTCTTTGTTGATCTTCGCATTGATAGGAAAGTATGTTGGAGGAGTTGTAAGTCCTGATGAAACTGCCTTTATAAAATCTTCTTTTGACTGGGATTGCAAAGCGTAGTTGGTTAGCTTCTGTTCCCCGATAGTACTCACTGTTTCCGGGCCGATATTCTTGCCACAGCTGCTGCCCGCACCGTGAGCAGGATACACGATCACGTCATCTTCAAGCGTTACGAT
>JBEVNF010000351.1:0-7407 GCA_040508255.1 Flavitalea sp. | reverse complement strand
CTTCATACTGATTCTGGTAACCTTTGTTACGCAGAAAACCCCAGGCCTCCTCGATCGAGATTTTTTTTAAACGGGCCAGTAGTTTCGGATCTGTTTTTGGTCTGCCATCGGGATATCGTTCACCCTTCCATTCAGGAGTCAGCAATTTCATTTGTTCACTATTCATGGTTACCTCCTGCGAGTAACCTGTGATCGAGGCAAATAGCGCTAGTGTCAGAGCAAGCTTTTTCATATCAGATTTCTATTGTTGTTACATAATGCATGTAGTTATTTGTCCCACCACACACGGGTGTCCATACGATCTGCGCCCTGCCTGCCTATCGCTTCATTTACGTTGGTTGTATTCACTGAAATTTCAGAAACAGGGTAAGTGATACGCCTGATAAATGTGCCTGCAGGAATATCACCGACATATGGATTTGCAGTTAATGCAGGGAAACCACTGCGTCGGAAATTTGCCCATGCTTCTGTACCATTCAGAAATGAAGCTATCCAGTATTGCGTATTGATTTGCTGTAGTGCAGTAGTTGGTACCAATGGTGTTGCTGCGAGATAGGTTGTGATCGATCCTGACGGTACCGCCGAAGCTGCGTCGAAAGTAGCAAGCTGTTCCATATGCGCCCGGATACCATTCGCAAAGTAAACTGCGGCAGGAGAAGCGGTTATCCATCCCCGTTGTGTTGCTTCAGCAAGTAGCAAATTCGACTGGCCTGCAGTAACCATAAATGCAGGAGATGCAGGTTTAGCCATCCTTCTGCGGTCGACCTGGCTGTACTCATAGTAGCTTGCCAAACCATCTGCTGTTGCTGCAGCTGGTGCAGTTGAATTATCTTTTCCCATTGGCATACCATTCTGCATATTGGAAGCCGTATTGCCCGATGCCGGTGTTTGACCAGGTCCCGATGTTGCACCTACATAACGAATAGCAATCGCTGAAAGTCTCGGATCATTAGTGTTTTTCAATTCATCCACGAACGGTTTCGCAAGGAAAAAATTTGCAGCCTCAGTTCCGTTCAGCATGCCCCCGATAGGATTCTGATAGTTTACATCATGACGTATAAGTGCATTGTCTGCATTGTCAAGAATAACACCACCGGCAAATGCAGCTTTCACTGTTGTTTCTGCCAGTGCTGCATCCACTTTGGTGAGACGCATGCCTGCACGTAACAGTAATGCATAACCGAATTTCTTCCACTGCGCAATGTTTCCGCCATACAACAGATCTCCCGATTCAATCTTACCGGTAGCATTCAATTCAGCAGAAGCTTCTGTAAGTTCTTTGATCAGGTCAGTGTACACCGCTTGCTGAGCATCGTATTTTGGAAGAAAATTTTGTTCGGTAAAACCGAGGCCAGCCTCAGAGTATGGAATATCGCCCTGTGTGTCGGTCAGCAACATGAATGTATATGCCTGTAATATGCGGGCCATATTTTTCAGATTTGCCCTGTCAGGAGCAGAAGCTGAATTTTTTATTACATCCCGTGTGTTACGAATAACGTTACGGTACATCGTTTGCCACACAGAAGTCAGCGGACTCCTGTTGTCCTGGTTGAAATTTGCACCCGCAAGAACGCCACCATTAGGCGATACGATCTGCTGAACAATTCCCATGTCATATATCACGGAAGATGTAGGCAATGAAACATTGACAATGGAAAAATTCAACTGGAAAAGCGGATCGAGACTGGTAGGATCAACTTTATTTTCATTGATCTCACCCAGCCCTTTTTCACAAGAAGGTATCACGAACAGGGATGCTATTATGATACCGTATTTAAAGATTTGTTTCATGATAGCTGCGATTAGAATTTGACATTTAAATTGAGACCCATACCCCTGGTTGTTGGCAAGCCATGAGCTTCCATACCAACGAGATTATCCGATCCAAGACCCATACTTTCCGGATCAATATTGTCGACCCATTTTTTTAGAATGAGAACATTGCTCATTACAAAACTCAGGCGTACACCTTTGACAGGCCATTTCTCTGGAACCATTTTGGTAAAATCATAACCAAGATTGACCTGGCGCAGCTTCCAGTAACCTCCGTTGTAAACGACTGGTTCAATGATCGCCTGTGATCTCAAATGTTCCCAATACTGCTGAACAGGTGCAACGGCAGTGTTGGTTGCACCGGAAGGATTGACACCATTTCCTTTGAAGCCGCCTTCGCGTCCTTCAAGAGTCATCTGATGTAAACCATGACGAACGAAGTTGAAGTTGGAACCTGATAGCATTTTGTTACCCAATTTGTAATCTATCAGGAACGAAAGGTTGATCCCTTTGTAATTGAATGAATTGGTAAAACCACCAACCCATTTAGGTAAGGCACTGCCAAACAACACGAGGTCATCGGTCCTTACCGGCAAGCCATTGGTGCCAAAAATTCTCTGACCATCTGCTGTGCGTTTATAGCCAAAGCCCGCGATCTGCCCCATTTCCTGGCCAACAACCTGGCGCACTTCGCCATTAAAAACATGCGAACCCACGGTAATTCTTTCTCCTTCTTTTGAGGTTGTTATGCTCAATACCTTTGTGATATTGTAGTTGGTGTTAGCTATAAATTCCCAACGAAAATTCTTTGTCTGAACAGGAACCAGGGAAAGAAGCCCTTCAACACCAAGGTTACGGCTGCGACCTGAGTTCAAACGTGTATTCACAAAACCTGATGCATCTGAAATCTGCGCAGTCACGATCTGGTCCGATGTGATCTTCCGGTAGGCCGCGAGATCAAGGTTTACACGATTATTGAACATTTTCAGTTCGAGACCGATCTCTGCTTCTGAAATTCTCATCGGGCGGAGATTTGCATTGGGAAGCAATGTTGTATTCGGACCCCCTATAGGTTGAGGAAGACCTGCCGGATTGTTAATAAGGTTAGCATTTATGCCGTAGAAAAGTACGTTTGCATAAGGACCTACATCCGAATCACTACCTACTTCACCGTAACCAACTCTTAATTTACCCAATGTTAGCCAGGTTGCGCTTTCCAGCCATTCTGAGAAAACAAGACTACCCGATACAGACGGATAAGTGATTGATCTGTTGGCAGGAGATAAAGTACTGAACCAGTCGTTGCGCACTGTTCCGGTAACATATAAAAGTTCTTTCCATGATAGTTCTGCAGAGCCGTACAATGAGTTGACCGACCAGCGACCAAGGTTGTATAAAGGATCTTTTGCGCGACCATTCTGAACAGTATACAACCCACGCACGATAAAGTCAGTTACCTGCACGCTGTTCAGTTCAGTCCTTGTTTTCATCTGGTTACCACCTACATTGAGGTTTACACCAAAGTCACCGAACTTTTTATCCGCAGATACAAGGAAGTCGGCGTTTGTTTCACGATAGCGACGATTATCCTGAGTGTACATACCATTCACGAATCCCGCAGGGGCCGGACCTCTTGAGGCATGACCGGTCGGGAAATTGTTGATATCCTGATCGCGTGTCCAAAAATCCTGACCCACCCTTAGCTGCACAAACATCCAGGGAAGAATGTCATATTTCATCGAAATATTTCCAAAGATCCTGTCTCGTCTGATATTCTGAAATTGTTCCGCCAACACCCAGTATGGGTTGGTGCGGTTCATGAACCTTGAATAGATATATTCATCTCCATTCGCATTGTATTTGTTGGCATTCAGCACATCAAGCGGCATTGTATTCGCAAGATTGTACAATGAAGTCGGGATCGAGTTATCCTGGTTTGCAATACTGGGAGGGTTGATATTCTTTTCAATCGAATAGTTACCATTACCGGAGAAACTGAGTTTATCGGACAGATTGTAGCTGAAACCTATGTTGACGCTTTTCCTGTCAAAAGAATTGTTTGGAACCACGCCCTGGCTTCCAAGGTGCGCAACCGACATGTGAAATCCTCCTTTATCAGAACTGGATTCCATAGTGATGGTATTGCTCAGGTTCTGGGCATTCCTGAAAAACTTACCGATATTTCCCCGCTGGGCTTCATATGGAAGTGTCAGGTTGTTAAAGAGAACCTGTGTCATGCCCGGCTCTATCTTTTCGCCAAATGACCATTGACCGGAAGTAGGATTTGGGGTTGTTGGACGAACACCATTTTCACCCTGTCCGTATACGTATTGAAAATCTGTGAAGTCGAGCGGTTTTTCGTTGGTGTAGTTTACATTGTATGTAACTCCAATACCTTTTCCTTTGCCTTTCGTTTTTGTAGTGATCATGATCACCCCGTTAGATGCACGGTAGCCATACAAAGCAGCTGCTGCAGCACCTTTCAGAATCGTCATGTTCTCAATGTCATCAGGATTAATACTTGACAGACCATCACCACCATCGGAAGTATTACCGCCACCACGTGGCTGAATGGAGCCATCACTCAGGTTTCCGGAAGATGTGGTTGCAGTACTGAAATTAGGATTGGTGATAGGAACTCCATTTATCACGATCAGTGGATTGTTCTGACCACCGAAACTGGTTTGACCACGAATACGGATTTTTGAGGTGCCGCCAGGACCCGTAGAAAGTCCGGAAATATTTACACCTGCTACCTTACCCTGGATGGCATTCATCATATTCGGGGTACGGTTCACCGCTAGTTCATCTGATTTCACTGCAGTAGTGGAATATCCAAGTCGCCTTGAATCTTTCGAGATACCTAAGGCAGTGACCACTATGGCGTCAAGATTCTGCGATCCTTCCGCAAGGTTTACAGACATTGTTGATCTTCGGTTAATCGCAACCGTTAGTTCCGTATAACCAACTGAAGAAAAAACGAGACTGTCGTTTCCATCCGCCCTGATACTGAATTGCCCGGCGGCGTTTGTAGTTGTGGCGGTCCCACTGCTTTTTACAGTGACTGTAACTTTTGGGACGGGGGCCTGATTTTTGTCAGTGACCGTTCCTGTTACATTCTGCGCCCGGGAAACAGTTCCTGCAATGATCAGGAAAAATAGTAGCAGTGTTCTGCTGAGTGCTGGTTGATTAAATCTCATAAAGCAAATCGTTTGGGATAAGATCCGTTGATAATTGAGAACAAATTATCTGAATAGTGACCGAAAAAACTTCCAATAAAAAACACCGGTGTATTTTATACATTTAAAAAAAGTGGTTACATTCGATTACCGTGAAACTGGTCAGTGAGAAACGGAAACGATTTGCCTTATCAATGATGCTTGCCTATGACTCCTTTTGTATTTCAACAGGGATGCACCGAGCTTTTGTCCTTTGGATATCTTAATGAGCTTGGTTTAAAAAAACACAGTGCCATCAGGTTCGACTCGATCAGGCACACTACTACAAATTCCCTGCGGCTTTATTATGTAATTGACGGAAGATTTGAATGGATCATCGGGGATACCAAATACCTGATCTATCCGGGCGATATTGGGGTAATAAAACCTGGTTCAAGCTTTGGTTGTACTACCGACTGTTTTCATGCCGGTACTGTTACCTGGATCAACATAGCCACGGCACATCATGAAGATGATGACACTATGCTGTTTGGATCCTGGAGCAGTTTATCAGGGCAGGATATGGCGCAGATCAGCCGAAACCTTCGTGATGCTAATTCTGCAGTTATCGCAAACATTCCCGAAGCGGGCAGTTTGCTGCAAAAACTCAGGAAAGAAATTTCAGGCAACGAGATCGGGCATATCACGAGGGTAAATCAACTTGTTGATGAATTGCTGATTTTGATAGGGCGGCGGGCATCAAAATCTGATGAAGGAAGATCTGCATTTCCGCAGAGTTTTATGAGACTCGAGCAATCGTTGCGAAACGATCTGAATCATCACTGGTCGGTAGCAGAAATGGCAGCCATGGTGGGTTTGAGGCATACTGCCTTCACGGAGAAAGTTAAAAGCTTCACTGGTTTTTCACCATTGAATTACCTGATCAACATACGCATAGCAAGGGCGGTTGCACTGCTTAAACAAAGGGATCACAATGTTACAGATATCGCGCTTGATACCGGCTTTTATTCTTCACAACATTTTGCTACCACATTCAAAAAGATGACCGGTTATTCACCTTCAGAATTCAGGCGGAAAAACGCTGTCTGATAATTCTACAATTACAAACGATTTTCCGCGACCTGAACAACCGGAAATTATTACATGATTATTCATCTTTGTTTTCTACTGCACCACGATCCGCTCGTGTTGCAAACCGGATCTTAACAGATATATTCCTTTTGAAAGATTTGGCAAATATATATTGTTGACGCCGGTGTGACAGGTTTTTCGCCATAGGATAACACCATTTGAGTTAACAAGTGAAAATGGAGTATTGTCTTTATTTACCTGCAAACTGATTCGATTATTCCTGACGGGATTTTCGAGCAATACAAAAATCTTTTCTGAAGCGTTTGCTTCAAGTGTCCGAACTATACTGAATGAACTTTTATTGTCAAGGTCTCTTTGATGAATCCTGTAATAGTTTCTGTTCGCCATCACGTGATGGTCAGTGTATTCATAACTCCTGATCTCATTGCTGTTTCCCGCGGCTTTAACTTGTGCCAAGCCCTCCCAATCTCTTCCGTTACTACTTCTTTCTATAACAAAGTCTTTTGTATTCTGCTCTGTGGCAGTACTCCATTTTAGCAATGCCTTTTTGTTTCCTGCAGATTGAACAGTAAAACTTTTCCAGGTAACAGGTACTACAAGTGTTGGTACCTGCGATACAAAATTGGAAATTGCTCCGCTGAGTGCAAAGCCACTAAGTGTGCCATTATTTGTGCCTGCAAGATCCGGTAATGTTGTTAACCCGCTGTTGTCACTCGCGGCTACGCCCTGGTTGGCAGTGTAATAACTGACCAATCCTGATTGGAGTGAAGGATCGAGTTCCCGGTTCATATCAGCCAGTATCTGTGCAGGTGTGCGTACGATGTTCCAGATGCGGATATCGTCTACAGAGCCTGTAAAGTATTCAGTATATCCCGGCTGATTGCCCAGCGCGAGTGCATTTGAATTTACCGCCACATTTCCTGTTTGAGGCATAGTAGAAGCAAGCACTCCGTTTATGTATACGCGCATATTTGCTCCGTCATAGGTTGCAGCAAGATGATGCCATGCATTTCTTGAAGGAAAGGGTGCTGACAATGTGCGCCAACCACCAGCGATATACAGATAGAAAGTAACAGTGTTCCAGCCATTATCTGTCCTTGGAAAAATATATCCCTGGTTAACCAACTGTGAAGATTTCGCAATCACATTCTGCACTGCACTTGTTGATGTAGCGTATACCCAGGTTTCAATTGTAAGAGCGTTGGTTAGTTGAAGCGTGCTGTTGTCTGGTATGGTTACAACATCATTTCCCCCGTCAAAATTTAAAGCATTGCCAGAGAACTGTATCGGGCTGCTTGTCCACAGCGCACCAACGGTAATTGCAGCTGTATTTCCGTTTCCGCTGATATCTGTAATATTTGTG
>JBEVNF010000309.1:0-3624 GCA_040508255.1 Flavitalea sp. | reverse complement strand
ATTGTTGTTCCTGAAAACCTGATTAAAAATAGGATTACAATTGATGAAAAATTATATATGATGGTGTTTCTAAACGCGGGCAGGGAATGACTTAGCGTGCGATGTTTTTTCTGATAAATCTTAATGGAGGGGGCCGATTTAGTACCAGGTCAGGCAAAAAAATTGAAGAAAGTGCAATTCCGATAAATTCACTTTTTGCATGGAGATTAAAATCAATATCTGGGAAAACTATTAGTTCTGCCTTTGCTAGAGTCTTGATAATGATCTTATCGTAGAAACGGAACCTCCATCTGCATTGGAAAATCGATAACGCGGTTGTGAGAAACTGCAGGTGACCACTCTTCTATAGTTGCAAAGAATCGGGTCACTTCATCACTGAGTAATTGATCCGGAGATTCTACCACTTTAAAGTTTTTGATCTCCCCTTTTTTGGTAACAATAAATTCCACCTTTACTATTCCCTGAACTTCGGGATCTATATTTTTCGGCCAGAAAACATTATCCAGCATATATTCTTCGAAGCTGTCGAAATCCCCAACGGGAACCGGTGGTTTCAGTATTGAACATAAGCTGCCAGCCTTGTTACCCGCTGAATCGTAACAGGTCATCGCCTGCAACTTTCCATTGCGATACGTTTCATCTGTGCTTTTTACTCCATTGTCGCGGTAATACGTCCAGTCGCCATTGAGACTGTCATTTTTGAATGCACCAGAGGTTTCAAGCTGTCCGTTTTCATACCAGGATTTTGCAATTCCTTCGCGGTTATCATTCCTGAAGTATATCGAATCTTTTACGTGGCCATTCGGATGATAGGTCATGGAAAGACCATCTTTGTGACCAGGAACAGGTGATGTTTTTGGAAGTAAAGTTTTACTTCCCTTTGGAAGGATAGCACGAACCGATCCTGGCTGTGACATATAGTTAACTGAAGCGATAAGATTTCCTTTTTCATCCCAGCTCTTCCAGTTTTCAATCATTACATTATTGATCATGACTCCTGAATCTTTCATCTGGCCATTAGGATAATAGTATTTCCATGGTCCCTCCTGCAGATCATTTGCGAAGTGGCCTTCCATTGCCAGTACATTTCGCCGATGGAATAGTTTATACGGTCCGTTTTTGATTGTCTGATTCTTGTCTTTGAAATATGCAAGCACCAAAACAGTTGTATCAGGGTACATTGCTTTCACAAACCATGCATCGTTGGTTTTTATTGCGACAGCAGGAAACACAGCTCTCGATTTTTGTGTAAACTGAAGATGCTGATCAAGATACTTTTGAACCGTATCCTTTTTTTGCGCATTCACATTCGTACTCAGTGCGAGCACCAAAAATAAAAACAGGTATTTCATAACAACTATTTAATGATCCTGTAAACAGGGTACTGCATATGTGCAGGCTCGTAAAATGGTGAATTCCTATAAATAAAATCCAATTGTGCAGCACCGTTTTTTGCGAATGCTGAGTCACTGCTCCTGCGTTCTTCAAGCTTTTGTTTTAGTTCAGGATTTTGTTTAAGATACTCAAATGCGATGTCTTCAAATGCATATCCACTATATCCTTCTTTTTGCCCGAGTATACCGTCAAAGAAATTCCATACAAAATACGAATCATCAGCCTGTGGCTCCAGTGTTTCCATCAGAAAGCGATTACCCACCTGGTTCATAGGAACGATAAGATCCCCTTTCCTGAAGTTAACTTTTTTCAACATGGTGCTGATCTTTACATCTCCGTTCTGATGATGCATTTCATACGGTCGGGCGCCCGCCTGGAAACTTTCAATGCGATATGCTTCAACTTCAATCGTGGTATCTTTTGCCAGTGGAGTCATTTTGATTCCGTTCAGTTTTAAAAGATCAGTGACCTTCCACCATCCCTGGGGTATAACATATGCCGCTGGCTTTGTTGCTGAAGCTTTTTCGGAGAAATGATTATAATATTTTAATGATTTTTCATAAGGCCTGGTACGGTCATAAAACAATCTTGGTGCCCCGGAGATGTCACTTGCTTTACGTGTTGATTCAAATCCTTTGAACATAACAGAATCTACAACCGATCTGTCGAGCGCCCATCCCAATCCAAACTTTGCTTGTGTTTTTACAGAAAGTTTAGTCTGATCACGCAATTGCTTTATAGTGCTGCTGTTTTTGCTTGTGAATTCAATGAAGGATTCCATCAAAGAGTAAGTTGATTCAACACGTTGTTTGTATGATTTCAGCATGTGCGTTTCGGGCATAAATGCGAACGTGTGCCAGAGTGCAGCATAACCAGTACTGTATCTTGGGCCATCAAAGTATGCAACCATGCCATTTTCGGGCGTCCCCTGGAAACTTACATATGGAACAAGGTCATAGCCTTTTTGCTTCATGAGTTTGTACATTCCGGGCTCGAATGATTTGTTCATGAACTCACCCATAACTCCACCAAGTTTGCTGTGTTGCGAACTTAGTAGGGTCATCACGTGCTGATAATCTGCTCCGTTGCTTACATGATTGTCTACAAATACATCAGGATCACAGAGGTGAAAGATCTCGGCGAATGATCGTGCTTCTCTTGAATCACTTTTGATAAAATCCCGGTTAAGGTCAAGATTTTGGGAATTGCCCCGGAAGCCAAACTCTGCAGGGCCGTTCTGGTCCACCCGGTAATTTGCACTCCGGTTAAGACAGCCCCCAATATTGTAAACCGGTATCAGCGCAAGTGTTACGTTTGCCGGAAGTTTCTTTTTACCGGTCACAATGTCGCGAACGAGAAGCATACTTGCATCAATACCATCAGGTTCACCGGGATGTATGCCATTGTTAACAAGAATTATCCGCCTGTTCTTGCGGCGGAGACTTTCAAAGTTGAAGTCCTTCTCATTGTCCAGTATAATCAGATGAAGAGGGAACCCTGCGTCGGTTGGTCCCATTGTTCTCATGCTGACCTGTGGGTAGCGGGCTGCAAGATTTTTCCACCACTGAATAATTTCCGGGTACGTGGGAGTTTCGAGCGTTTTGCTGATTTCGTAACGGGTCGTGATCTGCTGTGCAGATACACTGAGGCTCGCTGCCAGCATCAATACAGTAACAAGAAAGCGCATATTAGTCAGGCGGTGTTAATGAGCAGTAAAAATAAGCACCCGCAAGACCTGAATCAAATAAAAAGGCTGTCCCACGAATGAGACAGCCCTTTCAATATATTATTTATTGAAGCGCTTACTTTGCAGCGGTAGCCAGAGCGTTCACGCGTTTAGCGAGTTTGCTCTTCAGGTTAGAAGCTTTGTTCTTATGAATGATGCCGCGTTTAGCGAGCCTGTCAATCATAGAAGCTACATCAACCAGGGAACCTTTAGCAGTTTCCTGATCCTTCAATGCCTTCAGATCCCGGATAGCGTTACGGGTAGTTTTACCGTGGTAACGGTTACGATCTCTGCGCTTGCTAGCCTGGCGCACATCCTTCTTGGTAGCCTTGTGATTTGCCATTGTGTTCGAAAATTTTGGAGGGCAAAGGTAGGGAAAGAATCTTTAAAAAGGAAATGAGATTGCAAATTTCTTTGGTTTTTTCTGAATATCCCCGGAAAATGGCCTCGCGGGACCGGATTTTAACCCAAAACCAAAAGCCGGCGGGACTAACCCCAGAAAT
>JBEVNF010000308.1:0-7763 GCA_040508255.1 Flavitalea sp. | reverse complement strand
ATATTAAGATGAATTGTATTATTTGATCGGTTTGCGCGGAAGTTTTTCTTCGCGTTGTGCGGTATTATAAACGAAGGCAGCAATGATAGTAGCAGCCTGTTTCAGATCATCAGCACTGAGGTGATCATAACCATCCATATTTGTGTGGTGGGTGCGGGTGTTGTATTCCATCGGATCCTGGATAAACTGGAAGCCGGGTATATTTACAGCGTCAAAAGCCTGGTGATCCGTTCCACCTGTGTTCTGCAGTGTAACTGTGGTTGCACCCAGATCATTGAACGGCGTGAGCCATTGCGCAAAAATATCCTTCACGCCGGTGTTACCCTGTGTGTAAATACCACGCACTTTCCCTGTTCCGTTATCAAGATTGAAATAGCCTGAAACTTTATCTCCTTCTTTGTTGTATCTGCGTGGCGTTACTGTTGTATCAGTAAAATGGTTTTTCACATAATTGCGTGATCCATGAAGGCCCTGCTCTTCACCACCCCATAAAGCGATACGGATAGTGCGGCGTGGTTTTACATTCAATGTTTTCAGAATGCGAACCACTTCCATCATTACCGCACAGCCTGCAGCATTATCAGTTGCACCATGCGATGCATGCCATGAATCGAGGTGTCCTCCAAGCATAACGAGCTCTTCTTTCAGTTTTTTGTCGGTACCCCTGATCTCGGCAACAACATTGTAACCTTTGGTATCGTCAGTTTTGAATTGTGATTTTACATCCATCTCCAGTTTCACAGGAACATTAGCAGCTGCGAGTCTGTAAAGACTCATGTACTCTTCGTACGCAAGAACTACGTCCAGAAAATTTGCAGGAGCAGATGCTGCGTATGCTCCGCCACCTTGCGGGAAAATTGTACCATCACGTCCACGTGGAGAAGTGCTTAAAATAGCCAGCGCACCTTCTTTCGCCGCCATCTCTTTAAGCGTATTCGGGTTCAGACCGTTACCTGGACCGTATGCATTGCGACCCATCGTGGTACGCTCAGCTACATTCTTTGGATCCCAGTCAGCCATCTTCTGAAGTTCTTCATCAGTATAACGGCTCGCGTCTGGTCTGTAGGTCGGGAACAAGGTGTCAGCTCTTGCAAGAATGATGATCTTCCCTTTCATCTTTCCTTCGTATGCCTTTAGCTCATCATTTGTTTTTGCGGTTACCAGGAGCAACTCAGCATTCTGTAAACCATTCGTTCCATTTGTCCATGTTTTCGGGAACATGATAAATGGTCTGTAGTAAGGTGCAGTCATCGCGAAGTACGATTTCTGTAATTCCCAACCTTTACCCCATTCACCCCATGACTCAAGTGCAGCATTCTCCAGACCCCATCCTGCCAGCGCGGTTTTGGCGTAGTTGGCTGCTTTAAGATAACCGGATGAATTCATTAATCTCGGACCGTTCACATCAGTGAGCTGAAACACGATGTCCATTACTTTTGAATTTTCGAGACCTTCCTTTCGGATCTTTTGCATCATGTCCTGATCCACTTTTTCCTGGCCGGACACAAATACAGACATAGCCAGCAGGGATGCTGATACTAAAATTTTTCTCATGCAGTTATGATTTTTTGCTTGTTTTTGCTTGCGCGGAAGTTATGATTTTTTTGAATTGACGGCGATTATAAAGTATTAATGGTAGCTAGAATTTGAAATTCCAGGTAACCGCCGGTATTATCGGGAACAGCGAAACTTTTCTCGCCTGAACCTCAAGTGTGCCCTCTGTTGCACTACCCGACTGATCAAAATAAATAAAGTAAGGGTTGTACCTGCTATAAGCATTATATATGCTGAATACCCAGCTTGTTTTAATTCTCTTTCGTTCCTGTTTCTTTGGTGTAAGCGTAGCCGAAAGATCAAGCCTGTGATAAGCTGGAAGACGATATTGATTCAATTTGCTATACTCCTGGGTAAGCACACCATTCACTATGTAAAACCTTTCCGGCAGCGTTGTGGCATTACCCGTGCCGTAAACAAAAACAGCAGAAAATTTCCATTTCTTATTCAACTCATACATGCTCACAAACGAGAGATCATGTCTGCGATCAAACTTGGCATAATAAGTCTCGCCACCGTTCAACGCATCAAACTTTCTTTTCGTCCACGACAATGTATAACCGATCCAGCCGGTCAGTTTTCCTTTTGATTTGTTGATAAAGAATTCTGAGCCATAGCTCCATCCTCTTCCAAATACAAATTCTTCTTCAGGATCTGACAGCGATGGCGTGTAACCTTCTCCATATTCTATCTGGTTCTGCATGTCTTTATAATAAAGCTCTACAGAGGTTTCGAACATGTTGTCGTCAAAATTTTTGAAAAGACCGATCGCATACAGCCAGCTTTTTTGAGGTTGTACACGATAGGTGCTCGGTACCCAAAGATCAGTTGGTAATGTTGAGCCTGCATTGCTTACAAGATGTATGTATTGAAGATTCCTTGAAACAGCGGCCTTGATGGAAGTCTCATCATTGATAGCGTATCGCAGCGTGAATCTTGGTTCAATTCCTCCATACGTTTTTACAACACCACTATTGATCACGGTGCTGTCGATACGATTGCCGTTCGCATCTTTTTCATACATAGTGTGCGGACCAAGCTGGCTGAATGTGCTGTAACGCAGGCCGGCATTGATCTGGAACTTATCACTCAGTTCCCAGTCATCCTGGATATACAACCCGGTTTCCAGCGCATATTTCTGATTTACATTGTCAGGTTGAAATTCATTTTCACCCTGTCTTCCACTCAACACATTCGGAATAAAAGTATGATAGGTAGCAATGCCTCCATATTTGATCTTGTGTTCGGGAGCTGGATAATAATCGAAATCAAGCTTCAGACCGACATCCCGTATACCGGACGAAAGTTTGATCTCAAAATCATTCTGCGCAGCACCGAATGAAAAATTATAACTGTTATAAACACCAGTCAGATTTGAAAATAACTTCCTGTTGAAAACATGGTTCCATCTTATTGTTCCGGTAGCATTGCCCCATGGTATATCAGCATTGAAGCCACGTTCAGAATTACGGAAAGCAAACACATCTCTTCCAAAATATCCACTCATATACAGGCGGTCTTTTTCAGAAAACTTGTAATTCATTTTTGCGTTCAGATCATAAAAATAATAACCTGAACCATAGGCGGCGTTTGACTTTGGAATAAATGGTTTTGCAAGAACATCGATATATGTTCGTCTTCCGGAAATGATAAAGGAAGCTTTATCTTTTTTGATAGGACCCTGAACAGAGAGTCTTGAAGCGATCAGTCCAAGTCCGCCATCCACTTCAAATTTTTTCATGTTCCCTTCCTTCATCGCAACATCGAGTACCGACGAAAGCCGGCCACCGTATTGAGAAGGCATTCCACCCTTTATCAGCGATGTGTTTTTGATCGCATCGGCGTTAAAGATCGAGAAGAAACCAAAGAGGTGGCCAGTATTGTAGACGATCGCATCATCGAGTAAGATCAGGTTCTGATCGGGACCGCCACCACGAACATAAAGACCTGTATTGCCTTCGCCGGCGTTACGGACACCGGGGAGTAGCTGTAAAGTTTTAAGTATGTCGGTTTCGCCCATCAGCACGGGAACAGATTTGATCTGGTTGATAGAAAGATCGATCCTGCCCATCTGGGAGTTTCTTACGTTTCCGTCTTTTCGTTTTGAAGAAACAACGACCTCCTCCAGGTACCCCTGAGGCACGAGTTCAAAATTGTATTCAATATTCTTGTCAAGCGTTATCGTCAGGAGTCTTGACTGATAACCGGCGAACGAAACCAGTACCTGGTAGTCACCCCGTGAAAGTGTGATTGAATAGAAACCGTAATTATTGCTGGTGATCCCATTGGAACCGGTTGTCGGAACAATCGATGCCCCAATGAGTGATTCTGATGAAAGAGAGTCTTTAATGTATCCGCTTAAAGTGAATTTCTGTTGGCCGGTGACAGCCATCGTCGTCATTACAAGGACCGCTATCAGCAATGATTTCAGGCTTAGAATAAAACTGTTGCCGGTTGATCTGATGCTGCTTTGGTTTACAGGCATGCGACGGATTGAATAAGCTTAATTTTTATATTGCAGAGAATCTTCGGTTTGTCCGCAGGTCAGCATTTTTTTGCCGAAGTACGGATTGCGGATAGCTGTTTCTTTGCTCAGCCAGTAAGCGCCTTTATTCTCAAATGCCATCGGGCACTTTTGATAATAGATTTTTTGACCTTCATATTTCACGGTCCTGGTGAGGGTCCAGACTGCATCCGTGATCATATCCAGCTCTTTGCGTTTGTTTTCTATATCCTGTTCTCCTGCGAGACCAAGTGCAGATCCGGTGATTGTTCCGGTATAGGTTTTCGCGGTTTCTTTTATAATTCCGGTAGAATCACCCGCGATCTCGTCAACCTTCAGGGTTTCAGCAGCGGCGGCAAGTTTAGCGGCAGCAGCGTTCACCTTTAGGGTATCGCCATCCACAAACGCGTCTTTCATCGCAAAATATGCGTCGAGGAGTGTCTCGTAGGACTGATGGAAAGCGCCTGATTGCTCACCGAGGCTGATCGGTTTTGGTTTTTCTTCTCTTGGTTTATCTTCCTCTTTCCCAAAAAACTTATAGGCGGCGAAACCTCCAATTGCAAGAACAACAACGAGTAAGATCAGTTTTTTCATTAAGCCGGTCGTTTCCGTAAAGTTAAAGGAATTCGGGTACACAGCACAAAATTCACATGAATGGGTTATGATAAATTAGTGATTCATTGGTGTTTATCTTATTTTTGCAATTTCTTAATATCAAAGCTGCCCGTGGCATTCTGAGCGCCGGTACATATTTGCTATTTTGTGTTTTAATCATTCCTAATTTGTTTTATGCTCGCTGGATTAACTAATGTGACTTTTGAATTTGGGGCCCGTGTTTTACTTGAAGATGCAACCTGGCATATTCAGCCTAACGAACGTATCGGGTTGATAGGATATAATGGTACAGGTAAGTCTACCCTGCTGAAACTTCTGGTCGGCCAATATTCGCCTTCTGCCGGAACAGTAGAGCGCAGCAAAACAACATCGATTGGATATCTGCACCAGGATCTTCTGAGCTTTGATACAAATGACTCGATACTTGGTGTTGCACTTGGAGCTTTTGAACGAGTGCTTCAGCTTGAACAAGAGATCGAGGTGATCGGTAAGCAACTTGAGAACAGTGCCGGCAGACCGGATGAGGATGCTTTGCTTATAACTTACACCGATCTTTTGCACGAAATGGATACACTTGATGGTTACAGCATCCATCACAAAACAGAGGAAGTTCTGCAGGGACTTGGTTTCCAGAATGCAGATCTTAAAAGACCTTTCCGTGAATTCAGCGGTGGATGGCGCATGCGTGTGTTGCTTGCGAAGATGATCTTGCAGCAACCGGATCTATTGTTGCTGGATGAGCCTACGAACCACCTTGATCTTCCATCTATCGAATGGCTTGAAAAATACCTTACTCATTACCAGGGTTCGGTGGTGATCGTGAGTCACGATAAATACTTCCTGAACAGGATGGTGAATAAGATCGTTGAAGTATATCAGCGCGAACTTCATATGTATGGTGGTAACTATGAGTACTACGAAACAGAAAAGGAAATGCGTGTTGAACTGCAGCAACGTGCTTTCGAAAATCAGCAGGATTATATCAGACAGCAGGAACGTTTTATCGAACGATTCAAGGCAAAGGCTTCAAAGGCTGCTGCAGCGCAGAGTGCAATGAAACGCCTTGATAAAATTGATCGTATTGAAGATGTGCAGATCGAAAGACCGGATCTTAAGATCAACTTCCAGGTTGATAAGGTGCCGGGTAAAGTGTTGTGTGAACTGAAAGGAATTGATAAGGCATTTGGTGAGAATGTGATCGTTAAAAATGCTTCCGCATATATTGATCGTGGCGATAAGATCGCGCTGATCGGTGCAAACGGAAAGGGTAAATCCACCGTGCTTCGTATCATTGCCGGTGTTGAGAGTTTTGAAGGCGAACGCAGATGGGGTCATAATGTTGAAGAAAGCTTTTATGCGCAGCATCAGCTCGAAGCATTGAACGTAAACAACACACTTGTAGAAGAAATGCGTGAATGCGGAAGCCAGCGTACCGACCAGGAGCTAAGAACACTGCTGGGATGTTTTCTTTTCAGTGGTGATGAGGTCGATAAGAAGATCAAAGTATTAAGTGGAGGTGAAAAAGCGCGTGTTGCACTTGCGAAAACAATCGTGAGCAAGGCGAACTTCCTTATGCTCGATGAGCCTACGAACCACCTGGATATGCACTCTTGTGATCTTCTGATAGGTGCCCTGAATAAATACCAGGGAAGTATTATCCTCGTAAGTCACGACCGTTATTTTGTTTCTAAAACTGCAAACAAGATCTGGGAGATCGTTGACCAGGAGATCAAGGTATTTGATGGTCCGTATGATGAGTGGGTTGCCTGGAAAGAGCGCATGAAGAAGGCGGAACAGTCTGCAAAAAATGAGTCAAAAAAAAAGGATGATAACGACTCAAAAAAGCAGTCTGATCCTGTAAAAAAAAATGAAACTCCTGCTCCCCCACCGGTGCAGCAACAAAAAACACAACCAAACGCGCCGATCGATAAGGATGCAAAAAAAGAACTGCAACGTCAGCAGAAACTTTTTCAGCAACTGGAAGAAAAACTCGGTGAACTGAATAAACGTAAGTCTAAATACGAAGCTGATCTGGCTTCACCTGATATATACGCCGACAGGAATAAATTTGTCGAAGCTGAATCGGGCTATAAGAAAACAAGCGATGAAATTGCCATGCTGAATAAGGATTACGAAAAAGCATTTGAAAAGATCATGGAGCTGGAAACTTCGCTTGGTCTGAATAATTAACCCGGTATCATTTGACGAGGCAAGTAAACCACAGAATACTCTTCCTGCTTCTCGCCTTTTGTTTTGCTTCAACACTAAAGGCGCAGGACATCCGTGTGCGACCAAAGATCGGCGTAGCATTGAGCGGTGGTGGTGCCAAGGGGCTTGCTCATATCGGAATCCTTAAAGCAATCGACAGTGCCGGTTTAAAGGTTGATTATATTACCGGTACCAGTATGGGGAGCATCGTTGGCAGTTTGTATGCTATCGGATATTCGGCGGATTCCATTGAAAAAATTGCAAGAAAAATTGACTGGGATATTCTTTTATCAAACCAGGGTTCATTGCGTGCGCTGGTTATGGAAGAAAAGGAAGAATACAATAAGTATGCGATAGAACTTCCCTGGGTTAATCATGCTTTCCGGCTACCAAGTGGAATGCTTGAAGCCGAAGAGTTATGGTTGAAATTCTCAGAGTTATTTTTTCCTGTTTATAACGTAAAAAAGTTCAGCGATTTTTCTATTCCATTTAAATGTATTGGTGCGGATGTCGCCACGGGCGAAGGTATTGTACTGGATTCCGGTGAGATTGTTACTGCTGTGCGTGCCAGCATGGCGATCCCTTCTGTATTTACCGCAGTAGAGCATAATAATCATAAATTGGTTGATGGCGGCGTTGTGAGAAATTTTCCTGTGCGTGATGTGCGCGAGATGGGTGCTAATCTTGTAATTGGCAGTAATGTTGCTTTGGGTCTTTTACCAAAAGAAAAAGTGACCAACGCGATCCAGGTTCTCATGCAGATCGCTTTTTTCCGTGAATCTGAAGACAACAGGAAAGAGATCCCACTCACCGATCTTTATATCACTCATCCGATCGAAAATTACAATGCGGGTAGCTTCAGCAGGGCTGAAGAATTACTTAA
>JBEVNF010000258.1:0-3024 GCA_040508255.1 Flavitalea sp. | reverse complement strand
TTTTCTTCGGTCCAGATGTAAGCCGCACAAATAATAAATATTATAATAAAAATTATCTTAGTAATTAGATTTTTAACAGTCACTGTTGCTAATTTTGTTTCTGTCTGCAAACCGTCATCTGCTGAAAGCAGTCTGCCCGATAATTCAACCTGTTGTTTTATCCTGAGATCCTTCCATTCATCCTGGTTATAAACATAAATCCAGTTAGATCCGGCGCTCTCGTCTTTGCCGGATAAAACCTGTTGCCATCCATTTTTTTCCTGCCAGTAATTACCCGACCAGATGTATGGTTTGATATAATCATGTGTTAAGGAAATACGTTCATTTTGGATCGATACAAAAGGTGGAATTGAATCGTTTGATCCTATTTCAAGAGTGAGAGGCTGGTTTACAACAGGCAATGCTGGTGAAACATTCACCGGGTTACCTGAATTGTTTCTGCGTGCTGCCTCATTGATGATTGATGACCAATAAGCACGATATCCAGTGGAGTCACCTGCGAGTGACCAACTGTAAGAGTTTTGAATCACAGTATGAACAATCTTGCCTGAAATCTCAATGCCGGATGTAACAAAACTTCTTTCATTGTTATCGCTGATGATCGTACGTTGATCCGCCTTGAGATAGATCGGTCTTTCTATAGTTAACGGAGAGAGTGTTATTCCTTCATTTGTTTTTAGTGAGATCAGTTCTTTCTGACTGTTGCCCGCTTTCTGAACTGACACCCCCTTATTGTAAAAGCGCGATGAAGTAACGATGGTATCAACACGAACAACGAGCCCTGTGCCGTTGGCTACAGATCCCCACAACGCAGATTGTTCAGAACCCGCGATAGCTGCGAGCTCACTCATATCGGCAATCACCAGGTCAAATTCACTGATGTATGATGTGGTAAGACTTTTCGGTTTTGCAACCTCAAGATTCGATAATTCTGTATTGAATTTTCCTTTACTGATCCGGCTGCGTGTAGCTATGCCATAATGGTTTGTAAACAGCCAGTTCTTCAGGAATTTGTTCTCAAAATCAGGTGAAGAAGAAAGCAGTAAAATTTTCAATGGAGCAGCATCCATTACCTGGAATGGAATTTTTTCTTCTTTAAGAATTCTTCCATCAGAGGATATTGTTATTGTGAATACAGCTTTTCCTTTGTTACGTGGTATGGTCCTTAAATTGAATCTGCTGATTTTTCCCGGTGCCACCTCTGCCGAATCAAGATGAGTTCCAAAACCCTGGAGCAACAATTTGATCTTAGAATCAGATTTATTCTGATACTGGCCCTGCACAAGAAAATCTTCACCACCGTTGATCTTCGGCTGCCATGAAATTGCTGTAAACCCATCTGGGTTGATTGGCTTATGATAAATTATTGATCCTGCGATCTGTGTTTTCAGACGGCTCGTTATCCTTTGATTATATCCTTCACCAAACAAATGCAAAGTCCCGGCATTGAGCTCAGAAAGATCACTTATAAAACTGATCTCCTGGTTTTTAAAACTGACCATTGCCCGGTCAGTAGTAAACGCCGGTGTGCCATCTTTTATCAGCTGGATCAATGTATCCGCCGATGGATCTTCAGACGAAGGGAACTCAGTTATCAGGATGGCCGTGTTTTGCTGTGCAGATGAAGCTGATTTGTATGTCGGCCCAATCGCAATCAACGAAAATGCAGCCGTTGCCAGCAATGAAGCCGTTATTCTTAAAAGAAGACCGGACCTGTTCGATCGCCTGAATGCCCTGATCGTCAGCCAGCCGGCAGTGACCAAACAAAGCAGTATTACAACATAGTTCCACATCATCATTATGACCTGCCTTGTTTACTAAGATTCTTGAAATATTCTTTTGATAGATTTCTGTCTTGTCTGCCAGTGTTTTGTTTTGGCAGTCTTTCCGCATCACCGGGAATTTTTTGTAAACCTTTTTCAATGGAAAGAAGGGTATTGCTGTTCCTGTCACCATTCATAAATTTCTTGATCGCCTCAAATGAACTTAGATAGGTGGCCGGCGCGGCACCTGCTTTAAGACTCAATTCACCGGCTGCAAATTGTACAAGCTCAAGTTCTGCAGCGCTTAATGCTTTGGTATCGCTATGCGTCCTGATCGTGTTGATCAGGGAGATCACCTGCCTTAGTTTGTACGTTTTATCGCTCCCTGATTTGAAGGTTTCTTTGGATGATGATTCAACAATTTTATCCAACTCACCCGTCAAACGCTTTTCAGGCTTCAATGGAGTTGTTTTGGTAGTTGTTTTTGCAACATACTCTCTTGATTTCTGTTGTAGTTCTTTTAATAATCTCAATGCCTTGTACTCGAATGGTAAAGCTTCTGCGGGTACATAGGTCCGTAATCTCAATTCAGACTTCCACATTTCAGCAAGCGTTGCCCGCAGTTCTTTTTTTGTTTCAGGATCAAAGAAGGTTGCATCTTCGGCAATATCATGTTTATGGGAATATCGCTCTATGAGCTTATCTGCATTATTAAAATCTTCAATTGAAACTTCTTCTTCATGACCATCTTTATCTTCATGATGTTCACCACCTTTCACATGATCATCATGATCTTCTCCGGTGTTCCCGTCTTCGCCGATATTAGTTTCAGATTCTTCCCCGAGAAATTTGCCATATCTCAGTCTAAGTAATTTCTGATCAATACCAAGATCATTACATCGCGCATTGAACGCTTCTTTGGGCATTGTATCACGACCTTTAAGCAACAATTCTGTTTCGATAATTATCTGGCGCTGACTCCTGAAAAACTCTGGTTTTACATCAACCCCACTCATCATACCATCCATACTCATGAGTGCCGCAGTGTCTTCCAGCCTGATCGTCTGTATGTCAGATCTTGATTCTTGTTTGTTATTGTCAGTGGCAACGATGTAATAGTAAAGTTCATCGCCTGGTTCCAGACCAAGTGCTTTGAGATTCAGATCATGTGTTAACTTCTGATCTTTTGATCCGCTGATGAAGTTTCTGAAACTTAACTTCTGTTCTTTGAATTTAACTGCTTCACCACTTCCGCTTGCAA
>JBEVNF010000254.1:0-10810 GCA_040508255.1 Flavitalea sp. | reverse complement strand
TAATCTGGTATAATTGGCCATATGCCGGGACCCGTCCCCCCTCATGCGGGGTTAGTTTACAGAAGTAGTAACAAGTGATCCATCATACAAACCCTGGAAACCTTCTGTGATCAATACATCGCCCTGGTTAAGACCGCCTTTGATCTCGATCTTGTCCTGGTATAATTCTCCGATCTCAACAGGTTTTTTTCTTGCATAAACCTTGTCTCCTTCTGTCACTGCCACAAGAACAAACTTGCCTTTTTCATCATTCTGAACCGTATTCAGTGGAACTGAGATAGTGCTTGCAGTTGCGTAATCCTGGATCTGGACCAATGCAAGCTGATTTGCCCTTAGCTCGCTACTGGTAGGAACTTTTGCCTCTATATAGAATGAGCGGCTTGAAGGATCGATGATTTTTCCTTTGACCGTGATTTTAGCATTGAGCTTCTTGTTGATATCAGGAACAGTAACCTGGATGTTCGCACCTTCCTTCACTTTGTCAAGATATGCTTCAGGTACATTCACTTTCACTTTAAGATCGCTGCTGTTAACTATTCGGATACCAGAGGCAGTTGCAGTTTGTGGGCTGAAGAATTCACCAACCTTAAGTGTAACCCAGTCAGCAATTCCGCTCATCTCCGCACGAACATTCGAAAGATCAGATTGCTCGCGGAGCAGCGCCATTTGTTTATCAAGGTTCTCAACATTTGATTTGGCCTGGATCAGTTCAACCTCAGTTCCGATATTCTGGTCCCAGAGATTCTTCCTTCTTTCATATAAGGTCTTTGCAAGATTCATTTGTACTGTCAGCTGATCCATCTGTTGTTGTATACCAACATTATCAAGCTTAACAAGCAGTTGACCCCTGGATACTGACTGACCTTGTTTTACATAAACATTTCTTACCTGCCCGCCGGCACCACGTGGAGTAACATAACCGATGTTTTCAGCATCAATGGTACCCTGGAGGTCGATGTAGTGTGTGAATGCTGCCGGTGCAAGTACTGCAGTTGTAACAAGCTTTGATTTCTGAGCTTTGGCAAGACTTGTATCCAGCTTTGCCAGCTCCTCTTCGAGTTTGGTAACCTTATCATCAATTGCCTGCTGCTCGGTCTTTAGTTTCGCGAGCTGTTCTTTCTTTTGGGTGAGAGGGTCCTTGCCACCGCCGCATGCGACAAGCATTGAAATTGAAACAGTAAGGATTCCCAGTCTATTGATCGTGTTCATATTTTGGTATTTATATTCTTAAACAGGAATTGGTTGATTATAATTTACCGGTTGCTTTCAGGTAATTCACTTTAGCTATCACCGCATCATACAATGCAGAGAAGTAGTTATTCTGGGCAATCTTCATATCGCTTTCAGCGGTATTGATCTCAGTGTTTGAACCCAGGCCCTGGCCATATTTCAGTTGTGTCTGGTTATACACTTTGGTTGAAAGCTCCATGTTCTTTTTTTGCTCATCCATCGTGATCAATGCGCTGCGGATGTTGATCTTCGCAGTTTCGATCTCGTTGTTGATATTGTTTTTTGTGTCTTCTATGTTATTCTGTGTCTGCAGTAATTCCAGTTTCGCTTTCTTTATCCTTGAATCTTTTGCAAAACCATCAAAGATTGGAATGTTGATATTTAAACCGAGAAAAGCAGTGGTGAACCATGGGTAAGCATCTCCGGATTTAAAGTAGTTAAACTCCGTTCTAAAGGCGTTTCGTGTGTAGTTTGCCTGAAGGTTTACGGTTGGTATGTACTGGAACTTGTATCGTTTGATATTATAAAGACCTAACTTTTCCTGTGTCTTAAGCAACTGGAACTCCTTACGATCGTCGAATTTGAAACTGCCTTCATCTAGAATATTGTTCTTGATCTCAGCCTCATTCAGGGTATCAGTCAACGCCAGTTCATCGCGGATGGGCATACCCATAAGATATTTAAGACCCACGTACCCCGCCTGAAGCTGATTATTCAGCTTTGTCTTTTCAGTATTCAGGTTTGAAAGGTTCACTGTTACTTTATCTATATCAAGTCGCTCTGCAAACCCATTTTTGAATAATTCTTTTGTGTCATTCAGTAGCTTTTGAGTGCGGTCAATATTGATATCAACCACTTCCATTTGCTTTTTTGCGATCACAAGCTGGTAGTAGATCTTATAAACGTTCGCTTTGATCTGCTCGCTGGTTACTTCAACATTTAACCTCGAGTAGTCTATTGACGATTTCCTTGCCTGGAGACCAACGAATACCTGGCCATCAAACAGTATCTGGTTTGCATTCACTCCATAGTTTCCGCTCCATTTGGTACCGAACTGAACGGGTATAAATGTGCCTGCAGGCTGGCCGGCAAGCTCACCAGGCAAAAGGTTAACAGGAATCTTCAGGTAATCAGTCAGCCCAACGCTACCCGCTATCTGGGGATAGGCTGATGAAGTGATCTCCCTGTTTGATTGTTGCTGGATCTGTATTGCGAGCAAAGCATTTTTTACCTGCACATTGTTTTTCAATGCAAAGTCAACACTTTCCTTTACAGATAAAGCATATGACTTTGGTTGTGCAGTAGAATCCTGTGCGGAGGCCGCATTCAGCATAAATGCCGCTATCAGCACTGCCGTCAGTGTCTTACTTATTCTTGTTAGCGGGTAAGGCTTCATATTGTTTGTCTTTTTTTAGTCTGTCTTCTTTGTATTTGGTTATCAGTTTATATCCTTTCAATGATGCACACGCAAACATGAACTGGTCAAGCACTTCCCGGTGTAACTGGGCAAGGCTGAACTTTCCATCTGCGAAGTTTTGGGCATTGAAAACGATCATGATGCTTTCAAGCCTGAATTTTGCAACAATCTCTACATTGATTTCGGGGCGGTAATAACCTTCCTGGATTCCACGCTCCAGATTAAGACGGATCGTTTGAAAGAGGAATTTATTTTTATGATCTATAAATCTTTTGAAAGTTTTTGGGTGATAACGCTCAAGATCAAACATTATCCCGGGGTTCATGTTCCTGAAAATCTCATTCATCATATCAACTGCCCTGAATACTTCTGCGATTGCATTGGGCGATTCTATCTGGTCCTTCTCACAACACTCTCTCGAAAACTCTATCACTTCAGCAATTACTGCATCAACCAATTCATCTTTATCAGAGAAATACTGGTATATGGTCTTCTTTGACATCCCCAGCTGTGTGGCGATCTCATCCATAGTTACCGAACGTATGCCGTAACGGTTGAAGAGTTCATCAGCTTTTTTCTGAATTCTTTCCTTCATTTCGGCGGCAAAACTATGGAAACTTTTTTCGTAACCAAAGTTTCCATGACAATTTTTTGCCACGGGACTGTCTTTTATAACGAACGGTTATAAATGGTTACGGGTGGTAGTAGGTGTTTAAACGTTAATAAATCCGGGATAAACATTGGTCTGCGGCCAGGGAGGGTGTAATTTTGGGCAAACAATCGGAGATGAAAGCGAATTTACTATTGAAAAGGTTATTTCAATACTTTCTGCAGGGATTAATTATTCTTGCCCCGATTGCTATAACAATATGGAGTGTAACTGCACTCTTCAATTTTGTTGACAGCATCTTACCGGAACTTGTCGAGAACCTCTTTCCGGGCCTGTTCAAAGAGTCAAAACATAATCCATTACGCATACCGGGTGTTGGCTTTATAGTAGTTTTACTAAGTGTGATTGTTGTTGGTTATATCTCTTCTTCTTTTATCATCAGCAGGATGGTAGTGTTGTTTGATACAGTACTTGAAAGAACACCGGGTATCAAAGTGATTTACAGTACAGTCAAAGATTTCTTTGAAGCTTTTGCAGGTAACAAAAGAAAATTTACCAAGTCTGTGCTTGTGAGTGTGCAATCCAATGATACATGGCAGATAGGTTTCGTAACACAGGAAGAGGTTGAACAGTTCGGGCTGGTTGATTATGTTGCCGTGTATGTTCCAAAGTCTTATGCATTCACCGGCGAATTATTTTTTGTAAAAAAAGAAAAGGTGCGGTTACTCACTGACGTTAGTTCGTCTGAAGCAATGAAGTTTGCCATTTCGGGTGGGGTAACTGATATAGAAGATGAACATGCCGTAGCGGCGAAAGGCGAAACAGAGAATAAATAGTGTAGTTGAATAAAATGTGAGATAGATATGAGGAGATGGATACTCTTGCTCTGCCTGGTTATGCCGGTGAGCAAAGCCTGGTGCTGGGGATTTTTTGGCCACAGGCATATAAACTATCACGCGGTATTTCTGCTTCCCCCTGAGATGCTGGCTTTTTACAAACCGAATATTGAATACCTGACTGAGCATGCGGTCGATCCCGACAAGCGACGTTATGCTGTGAATGGTGAAGCACCAAGGCACTTTATTGATCTTGACAGATATGGTGAAGCACCCTGGAGCAATATCCCGCGAAAATGGACGGAGGCTGTTCAAAAGTATGGTGAAGATACATTGAACAGCCATGGTATCGGACCTTGGTGGCTGCAGGTGATGCTTGCGCGGCTTACCAACAGCTTCCGGGCAGGTGATAAGCCAAAGATCCTTAAGCTGTCTGCAGAGCTTGGTCATTATATTGCGGACCTTCATGTGCCCCTTCACGCAAGCAGTAATCATAATGGTCAGCATACCAACCAGCATGGTATTCACGGGTTCTGGGAATCAAGGGTTCCGGAATTACTTGCTGATAAACAATGGGACTTTTATATTGGCCATGCCGGGTATATCGCGGATCCGCTGAACTTCACCTGGGAAAGGGTCATAGAAAGTGGCCTTGCTGCTGACACGGTTCTGAAGTTCGAAAGAGTGCTGAGCGATCGTTTTGCTCCTGACCGGAAATTCGCCTATGAGGACCGTAACGGGGTAATAATCCGGCAATATTCAGCAAGTTATTCCATAGCCTACAATGAAATGCTAAATAATATGATCGAAAGAAGAATGCGGATGTCGATCTATGCTGTTGCCAGTCTATGGTACACTGCCTGGGCCAATGCAGGTCAGCCTGACCTGAAGAAGATGGAAGGGAAACCAATGACCGCAGAAGAAGAGCTGGAGTTTACGGAACTAAACCTTAGCTGGAAAGATGGCAAAATCAAAGGTAAAAGCTGCGATTGACGGTAATTTGAATACTTTTGCATTCCTTAATTAAGAAATACGATCATCAAGAGATTATGATGCATAATTTTAATGCCGGTCCAAGCGTCTTGCCAGCAGAAGTGTTTGAAGAAGCCAGCCGGTCAGTTCTGAACTTCAATAACAGCGGTCTTTCAATCCTTGAAATAGGTCACCGCACTCCCCTTTTTGAGAATGTAATGGACGAAGCGCGTTCAACCGTACGCGAGCTCATGAAACTTGACAGTGACCATGAAGTTTTGTTTCTTCATGGAGGAGCAACAACACAATTCATGCAGGTGCCTATGAACCTGTTGAACGAGAATGAGGTCGCAGCTTATACTGAAACTGATGTATGGGGTGTGAAGGGTGTGAAAGAAGCAAAATTGTTTGGTCATGTTGAAGTTGTTTGCAGCAGCAAGGAATCCAACTTCAGTTATCTTCCAAAAAACTTCGTGATACCAAAAACAGCGAAGTACCTGCATGTAACATCGAACAATACGATCTATGGAACACAATGGAAGGACTTCAACCCTTTTTATGAAAGTGGGGTTCCATTGGTTGCGGATATGAGCAGTGATATATTCAGCCGTGAACTTGACTTCAATAAGTTTGATCTTATCTATGCGGGCGCTCAGAAAAACATTGGTGCGGCAGGTGTCAATCTTGTAGTTGTAAATAAAAATATCCTGGGCAAGGTTGAGCGAAAGATCCCGAATATCATGGATTACCGCCAGCATATTGAGAATGGATCAATGCTCAATACACCACCGGTATTTGCAGTCTATGTATGTATGCTTACGCTTCGCTGGTTGAAAAACAATGGCGGGCCCGCTGCAATGGAAAAACTAAACAGCAAAAAAGCAGCATTGCTTTATGAAACACTTGACAACAGTGCTGTTTTCAAAACAGTGGTTGCAAAGGAAGACAGAAGTACAATGAATGCCTGCTTTGTGATGGAGAACAAAGATCTCGAAAAGAAATTTGTTGAGTTGTGTAAAGAGAACAACTTTTATGGTGTGAAAGGACACAGATCTACTGGTGGATTCAGGATCTCGATGTACAATGCGTTAGGATACGAAAGCGTTGTGAAGCTTACTGACGTAATGAAAGCATTTGATAAAGAAAACGCATAACAAGCATAACACTTAATACGACAATGACAACGATAGCTCCTTTTAAAGCATTGAGACCAAGAGCTGAACTTGCAAAGCAGGTTGCTTCAAGGCCTTATGATGTATTGAACAGCCGCGAAGCAAAACAAGAGGCTGCAGGCAACTCGCACTCGTTTCTTCATATCACAAAGTCTGAAATAGATCTCCCTGAATCAGTGGATATTCACAGCCAGGAGGTTTATGAAAAAGCGAAAGAAAATCTTTCAGCATTTATCCAGCGGGATATCCTCTTCCGTGAAAACAAAGCCTGCTATTATATTTATCAGCTTACAATGAATGGTAAAAGTCAGACTGGTCTTGTTTGTACAAGCTCGGTTGACGATTATGAAAATGACATTATCAAAAAGCATGAGTTTACCAGGCCTGAGAAAGAAAAGGATCGTATCAATCATATCAGGATCTCGGGTGCACAAACAGGTAATGTATTTCTTGCATACAGAAACCTCGCTGAGCTTGATGCAATCATTGATGGATGGAAAAGTTCCCATGATCCGGTTTACAATTTTGTAGCACAGGATGCAATTGCACACACGATCTGGGTGGTTAATAACGACGAGAAGATCGCAGCTATCACCAGGCTGTTTGCTGAGCAGATACCGTGTACCTATATTGCAGATGGTCATCACCGCGCAGCTTCAGCAGCCAAAGTAAGGGCCTATAAGAAAAGCGACACCTCTGCAAACGGACGCAAAAGCAATGAACCTGACTCAAATGCGGATTTCTTCCTGACCACGCTGTTTCCATCTAACCAACTCTACATTATGGATTACAACCGGGTTGTAAAAGATCTGAATGGTCTTACTCCAGGAGAATTCATTAATTCAGTAGCGTTGAAATTTGATGTAGTAAAAAATGACGGACCACTCTCACCTGGCGCACTTCACGAATTCGGAATGTATATCTCCGGCAGTTGGTATAAGCTGACTTCTAAAGCAGGAACATATAAAGAGGATCCGATTGGTATTCTTGATGTAACTATCCTGTCTGAAAATATACTTGATCCGATCCTTGGGATCAGGGATCAACGCACTGACACAAGAATTGATTTTGTAGGTGGTATCCGCGGACTCGGGGAACTTGAAAAACGCGTGAACAGCGGTGAGATGGCAGTTGCGTTCAGCCTTCACCCCGTAACCATACAACAACTGTTTGATATTGCAGATTCAGGACAGGTAATGCCTCCGAAAAGCACATGGTTCGAACCAAAGCTTCGGGATGGTCTTTTAACACACCTGATCGGTTAAAACATTTTTCGAAATCCCGCATGAGCGGGATTTCGAATTTTAACAACACCCGGAAAATTCATTTTCGGGCAATCACTTATCTTTGGCGGGTATGAAATACGGCATTATTCTCATCTTTTTGATGATCACGGCATTTAACGGCATCTACGCCCAGGATCAGGCAGCAACTACACCGGAAGAACAGGCAAAGGTATTCCTCAGCAAAGGCGATTATACCAATGCGATCATGTTGCTGAATCGTGCAGCTCAAAGTGATCCGAACTCCATTGAGATTCAGAAAGATCTTGCCTATGCATATCTCCTGAAAAGGGATTTTGTAAAAGGCCTTGAGGTAGCAGAGCCAATTGTAAAACGCAAAGATGCCGACATCAGAAGTTTCCAGATTCTTGGCCTGATCTATAAAGGAATTGAGCAAAAGAAGGATGCTGAGAAAATGTACAGGGAAGGATTGAAACGATTTCCTTCTTCCGGTGCTTTACATAATGAATACGGTGAGGTACTGTGGGGAAAGCAACAGTTTTCTGATGCTGCAAAATCATGGGAAAAAGGAATTCTTGCAGAACCAACCTATCCCGGCAACTATTACAATGCTGCCAAATACTATTATCTGTCTGCAGATAAAGTATGGGGTTTACTGTATGGTGAGATCTTTATCAATCTTGAAAGCTACTCACAACGTACTGTTGAGATCCAGGAGCAATTGCTGGATGGTTATAAAAAATTATTTACCGATGCCGACATCATGAAGAACCAAAAGAACCGCAGCGAATTTGCAACCGCTGTTCTCGAGATCATGAATAAGAATCGTGCACTGGTTGATGGCGGTGTTTCTCCTGAAACGCTTAATAAGCTTCGCCGCAAATTTATCGCAGACTGGTACGAGCAATATCCAAAAAGATTTGCTTTCCGCCTGTTTGAATATCAGCGTCAGCTGATCAGCGCCAATATGTTTGATGCCTACAATCAATGGGCTGTTGGTGGTGCAGATGATGCCAACTACAAAAAATGGGTTTCTGAACACCAGGAAGAATCCCAGACTTTTACAAACTTTCAAAGAAACCGTGTTTTCAAACTTCCAAAAGGTCAGTACTACCAGGTTATTCAAAAATAATTCAGAACTGTTTATTCTTAATTTGTCCCGGCCATATTCCGGGGCCCTTTATTAAGATGCTTTTAAGCTGCAGTGCTACCTGCATTCACTAAATTTTGCTAATTTGGTAACGGCACCACTTGCCGATCACTTAACATTGCTTGATATGACGGAATTCCGCCGACTTTTTGACTGCATGCAGCATCATCTTGACAGTAAGCCCATCCCCGATATGCTCGCTGCCAAAGAAAATGGCAATTGGGTTAAATACAGCACAACAGATGTAAATGATCTTGTAAACAAGCTTGGTGCAGGTCTCCTGAGCGTGGGTGTGAGTTGCGGCGACATGACTGCAGAAAACAGGGATAAGGTAGCGATCATTTCAAAAAATCGTCCGGAGTGGATCATTACAGATCTTGCCGTTCAGAAAATCGGTGCTGTACTTGTGCCGATCTATCCAACTATTAATGTTAATGAGCTTGAATATGTTCTCCAGGATGCAAATGCAAAGATCGTTTTTGTGAATGATGAAGAAACCTATCACAAAGTTCTCAGTGTAAAAAGCAAGGTGCCTTGCATCGAAGAAATTTATAGTTTCGAACATGTGATGAATGCGGTGTACTGGAAAGAACTTCTGACCAAATCAACACCGGAACTGATCTCAAAAATCCAACCGATCGCTGACAAGATCGATAACAAGGATCTTGCGACCATCATTTATACTTCCGGTACAACAGGTAAACCCAAAGGTGTGATGTTGTCGCACGACAATATCCTGAGCAATGTACTTGCGTGTACACCATGTCTTCCTCCCAAAGAAAATATGCGGGCCCTGAGTTTTCTTCCGCTCAATCATATCTTCGAGAAGATGATCTCATACTTCTATCTCTATCGCGGCGCAGCAATCTATTATGCAGAGAGCCTCGAAACAATCGGCGACAATCTGAAAGAAGTAAAACCTGACATGTTTACTACGGTGCCACGACTTCTTGAAAAGGTGTACGACAGGATCATGGCGAAAGGAGCTGAACTCACAGGAGTCAAGAAGAAATTGTTTTTCTGGGCACATGGTCTTGCTGCAAACTATGAGATCGACAAGCCGATGGGATTTTTCTATAATATGCAGCTTACACTCGCAAACAAACTCATCTTTAATAAGTGGCGCGAAGCACTTGGAAATAATCTCACCTGTATTGTTTCAGGTGGAGCAGCCTGCCAGGTGCGCCTGATAAGAATATTTACTGCTGCGAAAATTCCAATCCTGGAAGGATACGGCCTCACCGAAACATCACCGGTGATCAGTGTCAACAGGTATGAGATTCAAGATAGAAAATTCGGAACAGTTGGTCCCCTGATAGAAGGCGTCGAAGCAAAGATTGCTGAAGATGGTGAGATACTTTGTAAAGGCCCTAATGTAATGATGGGTTACTATAAACAACCTGAACTCACCAATGAAACCATCGTTGATGGCTGGTATCATACAGGCGATATCGGAATGTTTGTAGATAACAAATTCCTGAAGATCACCGACAGGAAAAAAGAACTCTTTAAAACAAGCGGCGGTAAGTATGTTGCACCATTGCCTATTGAAAACAAATTCAAGGAATCAAGATTTATCGAACAGATGATCGTTCTTGGCTCTGGCCAGAAATTCGTGGGAGCATTGATCATTCCTGCGTTTGCGAATCTTAAAGATTGGGCGCGTGCGAATGGCATCAGTGAAACGAAGAATGAAGACCTTATACTAAATCCCAAAATACAGGAATACTATAAAGGCATTGTTGAAAGCTATAACAAATACTTCAACCATGTTGAGCAGGTAAAGAAGTTTGAATTGTTGCCGGCGGAATGGAGCATCGAAACAGGTGAGCTTACTCCTAAAATGAGTATCAAACGAAAAGTTGTAATGGAGAAATTCAGGGATGCCATTGATCGCATCTATGCTTAGGCTGATCAAAACCCTTGTATAGATTTTAGCATCCGCTGAATTTATTTTGCACACTACATCATAGGATCCCTAAGGAGTAAGGTTTAATTCAGCTCCTTTAACCATTCCTGTGCAAAGCTTCTTGCTGCCAATACTGCTTCCCTGCCAGAACGAAAGGCGCGTTTCCAGTCTGCTGATTTGCCTTCGTATGCAGGATTCACGAAAATCATTTTGCCATTTTTTTCTTTCAACTGTGCATTGAAATCAATATCTGATGTTACTTCAAGAAAC
>JBEVNF010000253.1:0-6046 GCA_040508255.1 Flavitalea sp. | reverse complement strand
CAGGCACGTCGTATCCTTGACCGTATCGTGGGATTTGAGCTCAGCCCGGTTCTCTGGCGCAAGATGAGCATGAAGAACAACCTCAGTGCCGGTCGTGTACAGAGTGTTGCCGTACGCATCATTGCTGAACGTGAACGCGAGATCAATGCCTTCAACGCAACCAGCAACTTCCGTATCGAAGCCATCTTCACTGCCAATGACCTGAATGATAAACAGGTAACATTCAAAGCAGAAGGCAAGAAACAGGCAGATGCAGAAGGCGCCGAGAAGTTTCTTCAATCATGCGTTGATGCAAAATATACTGTAAATGATATCCAGGTAAAGCCAGGCAAAAAAACACCAGCTGCACCCTTTACTACATCCACACTTCAACAGGAAGCCAGCCGCAAGCTTGGCTATTCTGTTAGCCGCACGATGATACTCGCACAGAAGTTGTATGAAAGTGGTAAGATCACTTACATGAGAACGGATAGTGTAAACCTGAGTGATACCGCGATGGAAGGGATCAAAACACAGATCGGGTCGCAGTACGGTGAAAAATATGTGCAGACCCGCAAATTCAAAAACAAAAACGAATCTGCACAGGAGGCTCACGAAGCGATCCGTCCCACCTACATGGAGAACAGCACCAGCGATGATGCTGATACACGCAAACTCTATGAACTGATCTGGAAAAGAACAATGGCTTCACAGATGGCCGATGCTGAACTTGAAAAAACAACAGCAAAGATCACCATCTCAACAAATAAAGAAGAACTCACTGCATCTGGTGAAGTACTGAAATTCGATGGCTTCCTTAAAGTATATATGGAAGACAAGGATGAAGAAGATATCAACGAAGATGAGGACCAGGAAGGTATGCTTCCACCGCTGAAAGTCAAGCAGGACCTGCCTTTGAAAGAAATGAAGGCCACCGAACGTTTCAGCCGTCCATTACCGCGTTACACTGAAGCATCACTTGTAAAGAAGCTGGAAGAACTTGGTATCGGTCGTCCATCAACCTATGCACCAACTATCTCTACGATCCTTAAACGTGGTTATGTTGAGAAACGTGATAAAGAAGGTGTGAAGAGAGATTTCCGTGTGCTGAAGCTTGTCAGCAATAAGATCAGCAAGGTTACCGAACAGGAAAACACCGGTGCTGAAAAATCTAAATTGTTCCCGACAGATCTTGGTCTTGTAGTTACTGACTTCCTCAAGCAATACTTTGATGATATTATGGACTACAACTTCACTGCCCGCATTGAGCAGGACTTTGATGAAGTTGCCAATGGTCAGTTGAAGTGGAACAAAATGATCGATGATTTCTATCTTCCTTTCAAAAAGGATGTTGAGAATACCATCGAGAATGCAGAGCGTATCAAAGGTGAGCGCGAGCTTGGTCTTGATCCTGTTTCGGGCAAGAAGGTCGTTGCGCGTATGGGCAGATATGGACCGATGGTTCAGATCGGTGACGTGGCAGATGAAGAAAAACCAAAGTTTGCAAAGCTGAAGAACACCCAGAGTATCGAAACGATCAGCTACGATGAAGCCATGGAACTGTTCAAACTGCCAAGAACAATCGGTCAGTTTGAGGATCAGGACGTGGTTGTGAATATTGGTCGCTTTGGTCCTTATATCGCACACGATAAAAAATTCTATTCACTCAGCAAGGATCATGATCCTTATACTATAACCCTTGAGACCGCCCAGCCGATCATCGTCGAAAAACGTGAGGCAAAAGAGAAGAGCACTATCAAGTTATTTGAGAAAGAAAAGATCCAGGTTTTACGCGGACCTTATGGCCCGTACATCAAGCAGGGTCTGAGGAACTTCAAGATTCCGAAGGAAAAGCAGGATACAGCTGCGGATCTGACACTGGAGGAAGTTCAGGCGATGATCGAGGAAGGGAAAGCGAATCCGCCGAAGAAGAATTACAGAAAAAAGAAAGCTGAATAGCAAAAAGTCCCGTTGCAAACGGGACTTTTTCATGCAACATCCCTTCCCTCTTTCCGTTATACTACCATGCTCGTTTTACGCTACAGTCTCACTGAGGAGGAATACCTGGATTACAATTATTTCACCGCCTGGACCTCGCCCGACAAGGTTGCGTACCGGCGCAAATACTACCTGCAGGTGATGGCACTCTACGTGGCCGTAGCGGGCCTTTACATTTTAGGCAACAGGAATCACAGCACGGGCATCGATATTGCTGTGTTCACTGGTATAGGGGCCATCTACTTTATGTTGATACCAATGTTGGTGCGCAGATCCATAAAATCAAGAGTGAAAAGCGTGCTTTCAAAACCAGAGAACCATCATGTTTTAAACGAATCAGAAGTCACGCTCACCAACACCGGCATCCTGGACAAGGATACAGTTTCGGAGAGCAGGTACGATTGGGATGCGATTGTGCGAAAAGCAGAAACAGCGCTTTGTTATTATCTTTATACGAACTCTTATCACGCCATCGTTATTCCAAAAAGAATTGTAAAATCATCCGAGCAGGGTGAACTTACCACCATGTTCAACGTTTACCTGCCATTAAGTTCTCACCATAGCTGAGTTTGGTGAAACCCTTATCACAACTGAATACCAGGCATTTCGAAAATTTGCGGATTGCAGTTAATGAACATTCCGGGCGCGTTTGTGGAAAACAAAATTGTATTATTTTTTAAGGTTCTGCGAAATTGACCGGGTAATACGTTTTAACCATGGAAGAAAACAAAGAAATTTCTGCTCTTTTTCACCTGATCGATGATCCGGATGAGGAGGTTTTTGGGGTGGTTTCAACAAGGATCATCGATTACGGAAAAGGCATCATACCCAATCTTGAAAATCTCTGGGAGAACACCATCAGCCAGGATGTCCAGGAAAGGATCGAGCTGCTTATCCATCGTCTCCATTACCAGGATCTCACGGAGGAACTGATCCAATGGAACAAAAACAGTCACCAGGATCTATTGAACGGCGCGATCCTCGTTGCGCGTTTTCAGTTTCCTGAGCTTACAGCGGCTGCAATTTACCAGGAGGTGGAGAAGCTCCGTCGAAATACCTGGCTCGAGCTCAACAGCTACCTTACGCCACTTGAGCAGATCCATGTGCTTACAAGCATCATTTACAATTACTATAATCTCAAAGGAAGCGAAGTTACCTACACTCAAACTGAAGACTTCCTTATCAATAAACAACTCGAAAGCAAACGCGGCAACACGATTGCTAATGGTATCCTATACCTGATCTTAAGTGAACTGCTGGATGTTCCGGTGCGCGCGATAAATATCCCAAGACATTTTGTGCTAGGCTACTTTAAGCCCGATTATGATTTTACAAGGCATACGGAAGATCCGCTGTATAAGACTGAATTCTTTATTGATCCGACTAATGGACAGGTATTCACGCATACTGATGTAGAGAATTATTTTAAGAAGATCAATGTTGAGCCTAACCCGGCTTATTTTGAGCCGCTATCAAACAGAAAGATAATCAGGACTTTGCTGGAAGAGTTTGCGAAGTGTTTTGATGATGAGAAGAATGGATATAAGATGAAGGAATTGATGACGCTTGCTTCATTACTGGTAGAGCCGGAGGAGAACGATTCCGATGAAGACAATGACCTCAAATTTCCTGATGGTTCGCTGTGATCGTTACAGCTTATATAATTTCCCTTCACTGCTGAATCTTGTGTCTTTGACTGCTGCAGGACCGGTAAACCTGTACTGAACACCAACGATGCCGGTTGGAGGATTTGGAAAAGTAAGCGAATGCGCCTTTATCCCGTTCACAAAAAAACTCATCTTTTTTTCCGCGCATTCTACTCTCAGCGTTGTCCATTTGTTCAGGTCACATCCGAACCGGGATAAGTCAGCCGTTTTACTATTCGCCTCTGCACCCGCGGCGTACAAGCTCAGATCACCCACACAAGGTTTAGCAGCAAGTGGAATAATAATAACATCATTTTTGCATTGAATAAGGATCTCTACCTTCTGACAGGCATTCGCGGCATTCAATTCATTTTTTATAGTCGTTTCAAAAACAAAATTATCGTTCATCAGATTTCCCATCTCACCCTGGTGAAAAAAACGGATCTGCGGTGGCTTTGGGTACAATGAAAGATTGAAAGCTTTCAGCACTTCATTGCCGACCTCTACCCTGTCCTTTTTGAGATACTGTTCTTTCCGGAAATAGATCGGCACCGGGTCATTTTCCGCGAGGCAAAGCCAGCCATCTGAAGTGATCTGCAGATCGTGAGTTCTCATCACTCTTCCATCTGCGATAAGCTTTGTTTGGAAAAATCCGGGATAATAGTAGATAGCCGAATGACTTGTGCCGGTTCTTGACACCAGGGTTTTTCGGGACATGTCCCAGGTCTGAACAATATACACGGAATCAGATGTCGCAGCTTTGGCATCGTAGTTAAAGATGACTGAGTTGGGCACGCCGTCGGATATGATCTTGTTGGCTTTGAAAGAAAAGAGCTTGGGATCCGCAGATGGTAAGTTTGGAGACTGAAGGATTTTTACGGGGTCCCTGTTAATTGTCAATGAAAACAATACCGCTAACAGCAGCAGGACCATTGTTGATACCATCCAATATTTGCTGAGATGGAAACTTGTTTTCGGAAAATGAGTCGTTCTGTTCTGAGATTCCGGGATGGCGTTTCCTTCAATGTCTTCCGGGCGAATTCCGGTCGGCTGCCGCGGAACATCTGTAACAATAGTTGCGTCATCTCTGGATGCATTCGTTTCTGCTGCGTGATCTTCGGGCTTTGCCATTTGCAACTCCTTCTGACAAAACTCACTCCAATCGGTATGGTCCAGGAAGCTGGCCAGCGCATTCAGGGTCGTAACGCTTGGCAAACTGTCGTATTTCAATCTCCCCCACAACCGCTTCAGCGTGGTAATGCTCAGCAAAACGCCGGTTTTTTCCTGGATGTGTTCGCTCACTTTTTCAAAATCGTAACTGGTCCAGTTTTCAGAGCTTCCTCGTTTGAGTTTTTCTTCGATCAGGCGAAGACAGGTTGATATGGCTTGAGAGTTCTGCGGCATGATGGCAACTTATCAGGAAAGGCTTTTAACGGCATTTGCACAAACTTGACGCGTGTTTGAACGGTGTTCGGACAGGCATACCGCTAAATTTCAATCTCAAACAAATTTATGATAAATATGAGCAAAGCAAAGATCACATGGGCAATGTCGGCTTTAGTAAGGATAACACTGCTTTTATGGATGGTGAACGGCATTCCGGTTCTTCTGAATGGCCAGATCAGGAAAGTTGATTTATTGAAACCAAACGCAGGACACTTGTATAACAGGGAGGCACAAACGAACGCTGATGGCAGTCTCGAATTAAATGCAAAAGAAGGTGACGGAATGATGATACTTAAAGGCCTTAGGTTTTCAGAAGGCACTATCCGTGTAAAATTGAAAGGCGAGAATATGCCAGGCTCGAGCTTCGTAGGTATTGCTTTCAACATCGATGATGAGAAACATTTTGAAGCGATCTATTTCCGCCCTTTCAATTTCAGAAACAAGGACAGAGAGACGCATTCCGTTCAGTATATTTCGATGCCCGATCACCCGTGGGAGCTGCTGAGAGAAAAATTCCCGGATAAATATGAAAACAAAATTGATCCTGCACCTGATCCGGACAGCTGGCTCGATGTGAAGATTGTTGTGAAAGACAAAATGATCAGGGTATATGTAAATAACGCGTCGAAGCCATCGCTGGAAGTCACGTCGTTTCGTGGTGACAAAAATGAAAAAGCGGTTGCAGTCTGGGTTGGCAATAATTCCAAGGGATCATTCAAGGATCTCGCGGTTGAGAAAATTTGAATAAATCGATTTGCAACTATTCATCGAATGTTCGATCTTGAACTTATTAATACCGGACATGAGAACTAAAAATGGATTTTTTACGGTCGCTGTTTTGCTCTGTAGCATTACAGTTTTCGCCCAGCACCCAAATTACACTCCCAAATCGTTTGTGTCATACGATGATCCAAAGGAGTTTGTCAGAGAGGTGCCTAAGAAAGATGGACACATGAAAACTTATCTTCTCACCACTA
>JBEVNF010000031.1:0-3182 GCA_040508255.1 Flavitalea sp. | reverse complement strand
ATGAAGGATGGCCCCTGGGGATTACCCGGTGGATACTTAAAGAAAACGGAAGATCTGGAGGATGCTGCGCAGCGGATTTTGAATGAAAGGACCGGTGCAGAGAACATCTTTCTTGAACAATTCAAAACCTTTGGCAAGCAATTCAGATCGGAATCTGCCCTGGATTTTTTGCCTGAGGGCTTCTGGCAGAAACAACGATTTGTGAGTGTTGGCTTCTATGCATTGGTGGAGTACAGTACCATTGTACCAAGGGTAGATGAAATGTCTGAAGCCTGCGAGTGGAAAGACGTTGAAGAAATGCCAGAGCTGATGATGGATCATGGTGACATCTTCAGAGCCGCATTATCAGCCTTGCACAAACAGATAAACTATAAGCCTATCGGTTATAATCTCCTTCCCAAAGAATTTACATTGCCTCAGCTTCAGAAATTGTATGAGATCATACTTGGCAAGAAGCTTTATCGTGGATCGTTCCAGAGAAGGATTCTAGGTTATGACATATTGATCAGGCATAACAAAACAATGAAGATCGGTGCACACAGATCACCAATTCTTTACAGTTTTGATCTTGAAAAGTATAACGCGGCTATGGAAGAAGGCCTGGTGAGGGGTTGGTAGGCTGTCATTGCTAAAACGTTATTCCTGCGGATTTTTTCCCGATTTCGGTTTTGCTTTTCCTCATTCCGTAAGTGTTAATGAGTGGTTGCGTTGCAATTTCGCGCCACAAAATTTAACGCATTATGAAAATGATTCAAATGGTGAAGGCACAGATCGGAATCTTATTCTGTCTGTTGTTCTTTTCGATGCAGTTGCTGGCAAATGACGAGACTATCTCGATGATCAAAGGAACCGTTGTTACTTCCGATGGTAAGCCGGCAGCAGATGTAACCGTTCAGATCAAAAATGTAAACAAGGGTACAGTCACTGATGCCAACGGGCAGTTCTTGTTTCGCAGGATGAAACCTGGCACTTATACCCTGGTGATCTCTTATGTTGATCATGAGGCCGTCGAACAGGATGTAGTGGTTTTGGAAGACCAGATCGCCGTGATCAAAATTCAACTTACAGCTTCTGACAAAGAGTTGCAGGAAGTTGTGGTAAGTGCCGGCAGGAACCGCTATAAAACAAACAATGCAAGCAGTTCATTAAGGATCAAAACTCCATTGATCGAAGTGCCGCAGAATATACAGGTTGTTTCTTCTCAGATTTTAGCGGACCAACAGGTTTTTGACGTTGTTGATGGTATTACCCGCAATGTGAGCGGCGTGAGTCGTGTTGGTCATTGGGATAATCAGTATGCACAGATCCGTATGCGTGGTTCAAAAATTCCGGCGTTCAGAAATGGTATGAATATCGAGGCTTCATGGGGACCCACCGCTGAAGATGCTTCGATGATAGAAAGAATCGAATTTGTAAAAGGTCCTGCAGGTTTTATGCTTGCTGCCGGTGAACCAGGGGGATTCTACAATGTGGTAACCAAAAAGCCAACCGGTCAAACAAAAGGATCTGCTACACTTAGTATGGGTAGCTTCAGTACTTATCGCGCTGCACTTGATTTCGATGGCGTATTGAGTAAGAATGGAAAGTTGTTGTATCGTTTGAATCTGTCAGGTCAGCAGAAAGATTTCTTTACAAAATACAATTACAGCAACAAGTATGTGGTTGCGCCTTCTCTGAAATATCTTGTTGATGAGAATACTTCCCTCACACTTGAATATACTTTCCAGGGTTCAAAATATCTGAACAATGGTAACTATACTTTCTCTCCGAAAGGGTTTGCTGATAAAGACATCCGAAATGATTTCTTTTATGGTGATCCATCATTTACACCGGGTCAGTTAAGGGATCATAATGTGTATCTCTATTTCGATCATAAGATCAATGAAAGATGGGATATGCATGCACAGGTTGCCTATTTCAATTTCAGCATGGAAGCTAACAGTACCTGGGCAAACTATCTTACTGCAAACGGTGATATGAATCGCTACTTCAGTATTGGTGATGAAGCCGGTGAGAACAGGTTCGGTCAGTTTTCATTCAGTGGTGAAGAGAATACCTGGGGTATCAAACACCGCATCCTTGCCGGTGCTGATTTCGGTAACAAGAAATTCTGGGGTGATTTCAGAACCATGAAAGATTCTGTAAAGTTTGCAGGCAACACAAAATTCAATGTTTACAACCCGGTTTATGGAATTCCAATGGATTCCTTACCTGTGATCGTTCGTAACCAGGATATCCGTACAAGGGCGGGTTCTACAACCTATGCTACGGTTGTTTCTTATGCTTCCGCTTATGTGCAGGATGAACTTGGCTTCTTAAACAACAAGCTGAGATTGTCACTTGGATTGAGATTTACATATGCTGAAACAGTTGGTAAAACCGCCGCTGCATCTATCCGCGACCAGGTGTTTTCACCACGGGTGGGTCTTAGTTATTCAATTGCTGATGACTTTACCGTTTATGGTTTATATGATCAGTCGTTTGTTCCTGTACCTGGTACAGACTGGCAGGGCAATGCATTCAAACCAATTCGTGGAAACGATCTTGAAGCGGGTATCAAAAAAGAATGGTTCAATGGCAAGTGGGTTTCCTCTGCAAGTGTTTATACAATTACCCGTGAAAATGCACTTGTGGCTGATCCGGATCCTGAGCACGTTGTTGGCGGTCGTACTTTCCAGGCGCAACTTGGAGAAACAAAAACAAAAGGAATTGAAGTTGATCTTAGTGGTGAGATCGTTCGTGGTCTGAACATTACAGCAAACTATGCTTTAACTGATTCAAAAATTACAAAGGCAACTGATAAAACAACAATCGGTAATGTAACTCCAAATACTGCAAAACATATTACGAATGCATGGTTGCAGTATCGCATTCCTTCAGGAGCTTTTGAAGGTTTTGGTGCAAGTGTGGGTGTGCAGAGCCAGACTGGTCGTCATATCGCTTCCACACAGGTTCCGAACTTTCCCGATTATTTCCGGGCTGATGGCGGACTTTCATTCCAGAAAGGAAAATACAATATCTCGATGCTTGTAAACAATCTGTTGAATGATCAGCGAATCCTGACAGCGGGTTCAACTACCAATGCAAATGCCGCGATCCCGGGCAGTGTGAGATATTATACTTACATCGTTGAGGCGCGCAGGAATTTCAGGATGAGTATCGCGTACAGGTTCTAAAAAAAA
>JBEVNF010000241.1:0-9262 GCA_040508255.1 Flavitalea sp. | reverse complement strand
TACGAACACCTTGAGGCACTTGAAAAATACAAGATTCCTGTGATCTATTTTGATCGTGTGCCACCTTTTCCCAATGCGCATAAGATCTATGTGAATCTGTATAAAGGTACCATCGAAATGTTGAGCTGGCTTTTCAACCAGGGGTTCAGAAGGATCGCGTTTATAAATGGTCCTGATAAAATTCTTGCAAGCAAAGAAAGACTCAGTGGTTACATTGATGGTATCTCAAAACAAAAACTGAAAGTTGATATGCAGCTTGTAGAGAAAACAGATCTCTCAAGAGAAAGCACCTATACAGCGGTTCAGAAATTGCTCTCTTTGAAAAACCCTCCCACAGCTATCATCACATTCAATGATTATGTTCACATGGACGCGGTGCAATGTGCTGAAAAATTTGGCGTCAAAGTAAATACTGATATAGCTTTTGTGAGTTATGCAAATCTGCCTATTACAAGTTATACAGCGTATCCACCGCTGGCTTCGCTTGAACAATACCCGAACGTGCAGGGGCATCGTGCAATGGAACTGATGATTGGCTTACTTTCTGAAAATGGTCAACATCCAAATCAATACCATATAGAGGAAATGGAAGCCAGGTTGATCACTCATAATGTCGCTCCGAAATAATTTTGAAATTAAAAACCCGGAACCTTATGTCCCGGGCTTTATCTGCAACGAAATATTTATTGAACTAGAACCCTACCTTTCCTTCACTCCAAACATTGTTCTTCGCATTTACATCAGGCAAAGTATTATCAGGATCAAGTGTGATAGAAGTGATCTTATCCGTTGAAGGATAATTGAACTTCCATACACTTCCATGCTGCCAGATCTCAACAGGCAATTTTATGCGGTTGGTTTTGCCGTTCGCTTCTTTTATCTCAAGTTCAACAGGCATTGGTAACTTCTCAAGGTTTGCAACTGTGATCGTTGCTCCCTTTGTCGGATCATTCTGATTGTATTGAACATTCTGGATTTCCTGGTCGATCTTCCAGTTGTTCATGAACCATCCGCGCCAAAACCAGTCCAGTGACTCGCCTGAGTAATTTTCTATACAATGAAAGAAATCATATGGTGTAGGATGTTTGAAAGCCCATTTGTGTACATAGTAACGCAATGCGCTGTCAAGTCTTTCTGGTCCGAGAATGTTCTTGCGAAGCAGATCAAGACCATAACCAGGTTTGCGATAGGCAATTGTTCCAAGATTCGCCTGTGCAGTCACATCAGGAACGGTAAGTATTCCTTCTGATCTTGTACCAAAGAATGGATTAACCATGTTCTTAGCGTTGGCTGGTTGCTTTGGCGCATACTCACCGTTATTAAAGCTTGCAGCTGCAAGACCATTGATGAATGTATTGAAACCTTCATCCATCCATGGGAAACGACGCTCATCAGATCCAACAACCATCGGGAACCAGTGGTGACCAAACTCATGAGACGTAACACCAAACAATCCGCCCATCTTTGCACGTGCACTACAAAACACGATGCCCGGATATTCCATTCCACCAACAATACCACCAACGTTAACAGCAACAGGGTAGTGATATGGATACAGATAGCTTGAATAAAATTCGATCGCACCTTTTACATATTCAGTTGAACGGCTCCATGCACTGTCGCCGGCAGCTTCAGCAGGATAAGCCGACATGGCCAATGCTTTCTTTCCGTTCGGAAGATTCATACGCGCTGCATCCCAAACAAATGCTGCAGATGAGGCCCAGGCAACGTCACGTGTCTGAACACATTTGAATTTCCAGGTAAGATTCTTTTTTCCTGATGGACGTGATGATGGTTCTGTAACTTCTGCCAGTGTGCGCAACATCACAGTTTTATCACTTGCTTTTGCAGCAGCCCAACGTTTGCTTTGTTCTGCAGTTAATACTTCCTGCGGATTCAACAATTCACCTGAACCAACAACGATATGATTTGCAGGTGCTGTGATGTTATAGCTGATATCACCATATTCGAGATAGAACTCACCTTGTCCCAGGTAAGGTAAAGTGTTCCATCCATTCACATTATCATAAACACACATTCTCGGGAACCATTGCGCAATCTCGTATACCCAGCCATTTTTCGTATTGAGTCTTCCCATACGATCTGTGCCATATTCAGGAACTATGAATTTATAGGCAACGCGAAAGCTGATCACACCACCTTTTGCCTTTAAGGCATCCGGTAATTTTATCTGCATTCGGGTATCAACGATCTGATGTTGTACGGGAACCTGTTTTCCATTTTGAACCAACGTTACAGATTCAATATTATAACCACCATCAAATGCATTTCTGTTTGCCCATCTTCCACCTGAAGTGGCAGTGGTAGCAACGCCACGTGATTTCTGATTATAAATGTTCTGATCAAGTTGAAGCCATACAAAAGATAATTCCTGCGGACTGTTATTGGTATAGGTAACAGTTACATTGCCATCTACAGAATGATCCTGGTCGTTTAGTGTCGCATTTATAGCGTAGTCCGCACGATTCTGCCAGTATGCAGGTCCGGGTGTGCCATCCGCCGCACGGATATCGTTACCTTGTGTTGGATAGAACAAAGGCGCAAATGCCTCATGCTGATCGTATACTGATTTTTTTGCTGTGTCTGTCTGCGCGACTGCAACCGCTGAAAGCAGCAGCATCGACGCCTGTAAGCCGAGTTTTCTGAATTTCATTGCCTTAATTTTAAAGAAGGCAGTAAAATTAAGGATTACCGGGCAGGGAGGCGGAAGTTTTCCTCAGAGCATTTTCTCTGTTTTATCAAGGAATCCTGCCAACGCCTGACTGATATCTATCCCGGATCTTTCGGCAAGGACGATGAGCCACCAGATGTTTTCTCCCAGTTTATGTTCAAGATCTTCGTTTGAATTTCCCTTCGGCCAGCGGCCCTGTTCCGACATGATATTTCTTCCAACCAACCCTGCATCCGTGAGATACGCAAGTGCGTCTTCTTCAACCGTCCATTCACTACCGTGATGCTGAACTTCAAGCGCATGATATTTCTTCCTTATTTCGAGAGATCGACGAATAATATCATCTAAGTTGTTTTCATTCATGCAAGAAAGGTAGCGGTTTATTTTCCTTGTTATGAAATCACTGATAGTGATGCCATCATACCGGAAAACGGGGCAAATGCTGCCATCCAGATTTTACCCTTCTTATCCTGTATGTAGTTGCGGATATAGCTTTTGGTAACGAAAAGCTTAGATTTGAAATGTAAACAGTGTAATAAAAGCTGATCTTATGTACTTAAGCCGAAATCTGCCCCGGTGGTCGATCAGATACCTTTATGGTCTGGTGTTACTGATCTTCATTGCTTCGATCTCACTTGCTTTTACAATTGGTGGGAATGATGATTTTGCAATGGCAAGAAGGGAGGTTTTGCTCAGACGTATCGGACATGAGATCCTCTTGCAATCCGGCGACAGTACTTCAAGAGTTCTTCCCGTAAAAAAGGTTGCCGGTAATGAATATCAGATCAGCTTTGAGAATGATCTCACCTTTCAGCCTGAAGCGTTGGTAAACACTACTCAGCAATTGTTGGCAGGTGATGAAGTTGCTTCTGATTATATCGTAAACGTGCTTAAGTGTAAAGAGGCAACTGTTGCATATGGATTCGCAGTTTCTCAAAACAGGAAAGATGATATTGTTGCATGCAAGGGAAGAATCCAACCTTCAGGATGTTACCTGATCAATATCAAATTCAAACCCACAATTTTTGCCGAAAACAGAAATGAAATATTGTTGGGTGGCATTTCATTGCTGGCACTGCTTGGATTTGTTTTTCTGAGACCATTTAAAACCCGGACGTCTGAGACCACAGATGAACCCGCATCAGAAATCAAACTTGCACCAGAAGTTGAAACTCTGAATGAACACTTGTTTAACCTCGGTTCATTAACGTTCGACGCTAAGGGACGTAGCCTTTTGCTAAATGAAACATCACTCGAATTAACAAATACCGAAGCCCGTATATTAAAAATCTTTGCATCATTTCCAAACGAGGTTATTGAAAGAAGCAGGTTGCAAAAAGAAATCTGGGAAGATGAAGGTATTATTGTTGGGAGAAGTCTTGATATGTTTATATCGAAACTGAGAAAGAAGCTGGAGCTTGATCCAAATCTCAGGATTGTGGTCATTCGTTCCAAAGGTTACAAATTGGAAACTGGATCTTAAGATGTGGTCTCGTCAGGAATCGAACCTGAATCTGGAGCTTCGGAAACTCTTATACTATCCATTGTACTACGAGACCAATAAAGGGAAAACTGAACTGGTGCTATTTCAGTAACTCACCAACATTGCTCGTAAAGATTTTTACGGCAATGGCGAGCAAAATTACACCAAAAAATTTACGAACCGCAATCAATCCGGCCGGTCCCAGCAATTTTTGCAAAAAACGAAGAGATTTCAACACGCCGAACACAATCAGCAGGTTGGCAAGTATCGCAAGAAGGATAGTTGTATTATCATAAATAGCCTTCAGTGAAATAATGGTTGTAAGTGTTCCTGAGCCAGCAATCAATGGAAATGCAATCGGAACCATGGTGCCCGATTTCATATCCTGGTCACTCTTGAAAAACTCATGACCAAGCACCATTTCAAGCCCGAGAATAAAGATCACGATAGAACCACCAACCGCAAATGATCTCGTATCAAGTCCCAGGATACCCAGGAACTTTTCTCCCACAAACATAAACAGGATCATAAGTCCACCTGAGATAAGGGTTGCCCTCAGCTCAGCAATCCCACCCATCTTTTCCTTCAGGGAAATCAGCAAAGGAATGGACCCAACGATATCAATAACCGCAAATAAAGTGAAAGTGACCGTTATGAGCTTTTCGATATCCATCGGGAACCGGAAGTTTATACGAAGTTAGGAAATGAATCGCGTGTTAACTTATAAAAGCACTTTCAACATCACCCCCGCACTGTAATTAATACCGGCAGCAGCATTGTAATAACGCCCTGCAGCAGCATTAATATCGTTACCCAAACTATACTTACGATTGAAAATATTATCTACTGCACCATAGATATCCATACTCAATCCTCCGATCAGTTTATGACGAAAACCAACTCTTGCACCCAGCAAATTGAATGCGTTTGCGATATCCGTATTCGCATCATTCAATGGAACAGGATCACTGTAGTAATAAGTTGCGTTTGCGTAAACACCAGGCTTTGTTACAATATCAAACCCTGCAGAAATAACATGCGGAGCCACGCTCGGAAGTTTATTGCCTGAGAAATCATTCGCCAGTTGTTTGTAATCGTGATAGGTAAACTTGTTAAGCGTGTGACTGAAGAACAATCCTGAACCTGCAAAATAAGCGGTTGAACCATTGAAAATCCTGTAGTTCAGATTTGTTTCGATGCCGCGCTGACGGGTAGAGCCGGCATTCTCAAAATAGTCCGCTCCGCCTGCATCACGGCGTTGTGCCAGTGTGTTGTTCATCCTGAAAAGAAATCCGTTTACTTCCACAAATAGTTTGTCCTGCAAAAAAGATCCGCGAACGCCTGCTTCATAGTTGATGCCTGACTCTGCTTCCAGTGATGTACTGATCACTCCGGTGCTTGGTAATAACTCAGCAAGGGTAGGAGGCGAGAAACCTTTTGCAACAGATGCATAAACAGAAATGAAGTTTCCAAAATTCTTCAGCACGCTCAAACGTGGTGCGATCTCATTGTTATAAGTTCTCGATTGATCAGCTGGTGGTATTGTTGACACACGGCTGAAATCAATATCCGATCTGTTCAAACTTGCGCCTGCAGTAAAGATCCAGCCTGAGTGTAGTTCGAGCTCAGCCTGCGCAAATACAAAGTACTGGAGGTTGGTTATTTCATCGTCTGTTTGAAGCGAGTCCTGCACGCCGAGCCTGTTGCCAAACACTTTTACATTTGAGAAACCTTGTTGTGCTTCTGCACCGGCAACAATCTTCAGATCTGATGAGCCAAGATCTTCTGTATACTTGAATACCGTGCGTCCCCCAAAATGCGGCTCATTACGTTTTTCATAGTTACGTAACGAAGGATTACGAACCTGTGAGTATGCGCCATATAGCGAGGTTACATTTTCAAACTTTGAACTGATCTGGTATTTGTTGGTAAAGCCTGCAAGAAATGTTTTCTGCATAATGCGCGCCTGTGCCTGGGCCGCGCTTGGAAACGCTCCGGCTGCAGGTCTTGCAGCACGTGGGTTGGCATCGTATTGTGCTTTTGTTAATCCACCGGGAGTTTCATAATCAAGATCACCATATAAAAAGAAGGCATTCAGCTCATCATTTTTTGCTGCTTTGATCTTCGCCTCATAGCTGACTACCTGACGATCCATCTCGCTTTGTTCACGATAACCATCCACCTGTTGTGTAGAATAAGTGACTGTGTTCTGAAAATCTTCAGATCCAAAACGAACAACGGCATTCAGAGAGCGGTTGCCAAAACTTCCGATACCATAATTGACTGCTGCCATCTGCTCCCATTTGCCGGGCTGACTATGTAACAACACCGCACCACCGGTGCCGGCACCATACAAACTTCCCGCAGGCCCCTTGATGATCTCCATTGAACTGATATTGTAATAGCCAAGCTGATTCAGGTAAGTGTTACCACCAGGATCAGTAAATGGGATCTCATTCCAATAAACTTTTACATTCCTCACACCAAACGGAGAACGGAGTGAACTACCGCGGATGTTTAACCGATAACTGCCCGGTGAACGTTCTTCCATTCTTACGCCGGGTAATGTATTGAGTGCAGGTAATAAACTGGTATTGTTGAATCTTTCCAGCTGGGTCCTTCCCACAAAACTCACCGGTGCGGGGATATTGATGAGCTTCCTGTTTTGTCCGTATGCCGATATGATAACTTCTTTTAATAATTCTGAAGAGTCCGTTTTCTGCAATTCTTTTAAAGTATCAGTTTGAGAAAAGCTGTTTTTAAAAGAAATCAGGGCAAGAAAAACAGGTATAAATTTTTTCATTTCGATTGGATTAGCGCCTTTTAGCCTAAAGGTAGAACTAAATATTCTCTATCTTCCGGCAATGAAGTCGGCCAAGTTAAATTTATTTGACCTTACCATGATCGTGATAGGGTTGGTGATCGGTATGGGTATTTTCAGAACATCGTCCGACTCTGCCCGGGAAGCCCTGACACCCGCTGTATTCTTTATCGCCTGGTTCGCCGGTGGGCTCGTGGCACTTTGCGGTGCACTAACCTATGCTGAGATCGGATCACGTTATCCTGTGGTTGGCGGTTATTATAAGATTTTTGCATATGCTTATCATCCGTCCATCGCATTTGCGATAAACTGTATCATATTAATCTCAAACGCGTCATCGCTGTCTGGGGTTGCCCTGATCGGTAGCGAATATATTTCGCAGGTGATCTTTGAAACATCACCACCCAATTATGTTAAGTCGTTTATAGCAATGGGTGCGATCATCGTGTTTTATGGTATCAACCTCCTGGGCTTGCGCATGAGTTCCAAAACTCAGAACGTTCTCATGCTGATCAAGATCTCTATGATCATGCTTTTGATAAGCGCCCTGTTTATTCCTTCGATCCATGCTCCTGTTAATGCTTCATTGACAGCAGCACCGGAATACGGTTTCATGGATTATGTAAAATCCTTTGGGCTCGCCCTGATCGCAGTATCATTTACTTACGGTGGTTATCAGCAGACGATCAATTTTGGTGATGAGGTAAAGAACCCGCAGAAGGTAATGCCAAGAGGTATAATCATTGGCATCATCGTGATCGTGGCTTTATACCTGGTTGTAAATTTTGCCTATTATAAGGTGATTGGTTTTGAAGAATTGAAAACATCAAAAGGGATTGCTGCGATTGTGGCTGAGAAGATGTTCGGGCCAACCGGGCGCTATGTTTTTTCTGTATTGCTGTTTCTTGCTGTGCTTGCCTATGTAAACGTTTTATTGCTGAGCAATCCGCGTGTGATGTATGCAATGAGCCTTGATAACATTCTTCCTGCTGCATTCCGCAAGAAAGATGAGAAAAGAGATGTGCTTACGGTCAGTCTCACTGTGTTTGCTTCCATCTGTATTATCGTGCTGTTTTTTGCGAATACATTTGACAAGATCCTGAAGTTTACCATCTTTCTCGATTGTATCGGGATGGTATTTTCTGCAGCAACGATTTTCATCTTAAGAAAAAGAACAAAACATCTTGACAATACGGGTATTTACAAGATGAAACTATATCCACTACTTCCCCTGGTGTTTATGGCAGCCTATGCATTTGTTTGTGTAAGCATCGCGATCAGTGACTACCAGACCGCACTGATTGGCCTGGGTGTGCTGGCGGCATTTATCATCATCTATTTTACAACAAGAAAAAAAGCAGCGGGGACCGCTTAAACTGTAACCAATGAGTGACTCGAGAACAAACGAACCAATTCAGAAAGCAGAAGAGAAAGATGTATCCTATATTATTAACGAACTCGGCGAGGACCGTGACCTTTATTTTGGTGCGGTAGCTCCGCCAATCATACAGACCAGCAATTTCGCATTCAAAAAAATTGCTGATATCAAAAAAGCTTTTGATGATGAGTTTGATGATTATCTCTATTCGAGAGGACTCAATCCTACAACAGATATTCTTCGTAAAAAACTTGCCGCACTTGATGGGGCGGAAGATTGTCTTGTTTTCAATAGTGGGGCTTCGGCAATTTTTGCATCTGTGTTTTCAAATGTAAAAGCCGGCGATCATATTGTTTCAGTAAACAAACCTTATAGCTGGGCACAAAAACTTTTTGATTTTACTTTGCCACGATTTGGTGTTAATACCACTTATGTGGATGGCCGAGATATCAAAAACTTTGAAGCTGCGGTAACTCCGGCAACAAAGATCATTTATCTTGAATCTCCCAATTCATGGGATTACCAGATGCAGGATTTGCCTGCAGTTGCAGCTCTTGCAAAGTCAAAAGGCATCATCACCATCATAGATAACAGTTATGCCACGCCGTTACACATGCGACCCATTGAACTGGGAATAGATCTGGTGCTTCAGTCGGCAACAAAATACATAGGCGGGCATAGTGATGTAGTGGCTGGTGTGCTCACCGGTACCCATGCAATGATGAAACAGATTTTCAACAATGAACTGATGAGCATGGGCAATGCGATCTCGCCGCAGAATGCCTGGCTGCTGATCAGGGGACTGCGGACGCTTCCTGCAAGGCTTGAAAGGATTTCAGCTACCACCGTGAAAGTGCTTGGTTATCTTAAAACTCACTCACAGGTGGA
>JBEVNF010000239.1:0-7112 GCA_040508255.1 Flavitalea sp. | reverse complement strand
TATAAGCAAAACAAGAATACCGAAACTCCATCCGGCAAGATTGCGGAGAAATGATTTGGGTGTGGTAACTACTTCCATAACTAAAGGTTTAATTTACTTTGAATTACAAAGTGAAGACCGCTAAAAAAAGCGCATCTGAAAAGCACTTTGCACTACAAAGCTATTAAAGACTTTCATATTTCCAAAACAATTTTTTAAAAAAACTATTTACAACCCACCTTGTCCGCGATAAAGCTCTAACCGTTTGTCCAGTGTAAGTTTCAATACCGTCATATATTTATCCTTGTTTGTTTCCGGCACTTCTAGAAATACTAATCCCGGAACCTGGCTCCATGAGATTTTGCCAACAACCTTTGGTGCCAGTTCAAGCTTTGTTCCAAGAACTTCAGCTTTAATGATCTTATTTTTCAAACCTTTTATCATCACATTACCTGCAGAGGCATTGGGAATAAAAAGATAAAGCACCGATGAATCTTTTGATAAAGTGGAAGCACCATAAAAATGCCCCTGTGGCAAGCCCGGAATTGAATTGAAGATGGCTTCACTGTGTTTACTGTTCCATTGGCCAAGTTCTTTCAAAATATGAACCTGCTCAGGTGGAATGGTTCCATCTTCTTTTGGACCGATATCAAGTAACATGTTACCGCCATTGCTAACTACATCGGCAAAAATGCTGATGATCTCAAATGGTGTTTTCCAGTTGGTATCAGATTTCCTGTATCCCCAGTTGTCGTTGGTCGTCATACAAAGTTCCCACCAGTCGAACTTCGGCCGGCTAACAGGAAAATTCTGCTCGGGAGTTTCATAATCACCATAACCCTGCAGACGGCTGTTGATGATCGCACCGGGATGTTTTGAAAGGATGGTTGCACGGATCTTTGCACTCTCCCACTCTTCAGCGGAATGCTCCCAGTCTCCGTCAAACCACCAGAGATCAGGTTTGAACAGATCATTCACTTCATTCAACTGAGCCATCATAAATTGTCTGAACCTGTTCCAACGGGCAGGATCATCGCTGATCTTGTAACGACTGCTGTCTTTCAAAAAACCAGGGTAATCTTTATAACTCCAGTCTATCAGTGAAAAATATGCTCCGCGTTTGATTCCCTGTTTGTCGAGTGCTTTATAAAACGGGTTGAGAAGATCTCGTTTGGCCGGGGTATTTTTTACCACGCTCAGATGATTCTGTTTTGTTGGCCATAATGCAAGGCCATCATGATGTTTGGTTGTGATCACAGCATACCGCGCACCGGATTCTTTTATCAAAGCTGCCCATTGCTCTGGATCATACTTCGAAGCAGTAAAACTTTTCATCTGCTCCATGTACTTATCGAAAGGAATCTGCCTGTTGTGAAAACTCCAGCTTTCAGAAACATCAGCCACTGCATACATTCCCCAATGAATAAAGATGCCGAGTTTGGCGTCACTGAACCATTGCATTTTACCCCGGATACTGTCTGCACGGGAGGTTTGAGCGGTTGAACCCAAAGAAGTCAGGAGAATCAGAATGACTGTTGTGAATGGCTTTATCATCTGGCAATGCTTTCTGTAATTTATCAAATATCAGCATACGACCAACGGAGAGTTTTATTAACTTCGCGGATTACAGAATAAACAATATGAAGTACGAAGAATTGATTGAGAAACACGCAAAAAAAGTAATTGAACAAATCGTAACCGGTCTTTTTAATCAGGACGTGATCGACGTCAGATTTGATTATGAAGATCCTGAACAATGGTCGGTTGTAACATTGCATCTTTATGACGAGGACAAGGAGCTTTCAATCCGTTTGCACACCGGTGAAAGATATGAGTTGTACTTTGGATATTATGATGATGAAGATGAGTTCCATGATCTTTCAAAAGATCTTGATGAAGAAGAAGTAAAGGAAATACCAAAGGGTCTGAGAAAAGCTTTGGCGAAAGTGTTGGAAGACGAGCAGGGAATCAGACTTCCCGGAAATTTTCTATCTAAATAATGTATTATAAAAGCAACTGTCTCATTTTCAAATGGGCCATTCCCGGAACTGGAATGTAAACCTGACAAAACAATAATTTTAGTCATATATTGGTGGGACCATAAACTCAGCTATGACTCCTATCCAACCTACCGCAGGCAGTGAACGTCACCGCCTCCTTGATGTATTGCGCGGCTTTGCCCTACTCGGCGTACTGCTTGCAAACATGGCTTCACACTCTGCTTATTTTATGCTTTCGCGTTCTGCACAGGAAGCGTTCCCAACGGCCACGGCGGACCATTATTCATCATGGCTTGAACACTTTCTGATCGAGGGAAAATTTTATTCTCTTTTCTCCATGTTGTTCGGAATTGGTTTCGCGTTGCAGATGGAACGTGCCGGCGCTGCAGGAACAAAATTTTTACCAAGATTCTTCCGTCGCATACTCATCATGTTTATCCTTGGATTATTACACGCTGTTTTACTATTTGTCGGTGATATCCTTACTGTGTATGCGATCACTGCACTGTTCCTTGTGCTGTTCAGAAAAGCTTCCGACAAAACATTGATCAGGAGTGCAGTGATCCTGATGATACTGCCTGTTATACAATATTTGATACTTTGGGCTACACATGTACCTACGCCACCACCTCCTCCGGCGGCATCATCTGAACCAGGCTTCCTCGATACTATAATCAATATTTACCGTAACGGCAGCTTCGTTGAGATCATCCAGATAAACCTGGGCGGACTTATAATGGGTCGCTACCCGGATCTGATCTTTACCGGCCGCTTTTTCAGAGTGCTGGCGATGTTCCTGATTGGTTTATATATTGCGAGGCATATGATATATGCCAGGGTAAAAGAGTACCGGGTGTTGATCAAAAAGACAATGTTTTGGGGCGCGGTCATAGGCATACCCTGTAACGTCATTCTCGCAGTCATGATGACAACCGATGCATATTATGACCTGAGCGGAATGGGGGTTATTGAACCTCTTGTTTATTCATTTGGCGTACCGGCATTATGTCTTTTTTATGCATCTGCTATTGCTTTGTTGTTTGAGAATGATGCGTGGAAAAAACGATTGATGATCTTTGCACCGGTTGGCCAGATGGCGTTGACCAACTACATAATGCAATCTGTAATCTGCGTGTTTATATTCGCCGGTTACGGACTGGGCCTCGTAGCGAAAGTGGGGCCAGCGCAATTATCTGCGATAGCATTAGCGATATATGTTGCGCAACTGATATTCAGTCATATCTGGCTCAGATACTTTCGTTTCGGGCCGATGGAATGGCTCTGGAGAACGCTCACTTATGGCAGGGCGCCGAAGATGAAGACGGATATGCCCGCCCCGGAAAGAGGCGGGCTGATGAGTTAAACTACTTCAGCAACATTACGGGGCAACGAAATAATGAAAGTGCTGCCTTCTCCAGGTTTGCTGATCACATTAATATAGCCATGATGTTTTTCAACGATCTGTTTGCAGAGCGCAAGGCCGATGCCTGTGCCTTCATATTTTTCTTTGTGATGCAAACGCCTGAACATTTCAAAAACCTGTTCTGCATATTTCTGATCAAACCCAATACCATTGTCTTTGATGTAAATCCTGCAAAACTTTTTCGACGGTTCATCAAAGCCACCGCCCGCATTCTCTGTCATCTGTTCCGGTTTGATGCTGATAACAGGAGGAACAGCTTCACGTGAATATTTCAGTGCATTGGAGATAAGGTTGAAGAACAAAGGTCTTATGAGACCGGGGTTCACATCAAGTGCAGGCATCTCCCCTATTTCAATACATGCTTTTTTCTTGTCAACAATTTCAGAGAGATCATCGATCACATCGTCAACAATATCTTTAAGATTTGTACGAACAAACGATTCTTCTTCTACTGAAACTTTAGAGAACATCAGAATATCATCAATAAGCGTTTTCATACGGTTAGCCGATTTATGAACACGCTTAAGATCTTCCTGGCTTTCTTCACTCAGCATTTTCTGATTTTTGCGATAGACTTTACTGGTATAGGTAAGGATCTTTCTTAATGGCTCCTGCAGATCATGCGAAGCCATGAAAGCAAACCGATCAAGCTCTTTGTTTGCAGTTTCCAGACGATCAACATTATCGATCAGTTCCCGGTTCAACGCAAGAACCTTTTCCTCGGACACGATCCTTTCCTTAATCTCAAAATGAAGATTGCGGTTGATCTCTACAAGTTTTTTCTCCTGGAGAAGTAATTGTTGTTTCTGCCTGTACAGCTCGACAAATACACTCACTTTCGCACGAAGAAGATCTGAATTGATCGGCTTGTAGATATAGTCTACAGCCCCCGATTTATATCCCTGGAACATATTTTCCTCGCCATAGGTATTGGCAGTTATGAAGATGATCGGGATATGACGGAGTTTCTCCCGTTCATAGATCAGTGCGGCCGTTTCAAAACCATTGAGATTAGGCATCTGAACATCCATAAGGATCAATGCAAAATCATATTCAGTAAGAAGGATTTTCAAAGCCTGGCGACCTGAATTTGCTTTTACAAACTGATATCCTTCCGACTCAAGAATGGTTTCCATCGAGAGAAGATTATCTTCCCTGTCGTCTACCAAAAGAATTTTTTGATTCATCGATTGACAAATTAAGTAATTACAAATCGCGGTTTCATCATTTATAAAACCACACACGCATCAACGATAATAACTGATCGATTTTCAAAGGCTTCGTGATGTAATCGGAAGCGCCGGCTTCGATACATTTCTGGCGATCGCCTTTCATGGCTTTCGCGGTTACGGCAATGATCGGTAATGTGCTGTTCTTGTGTTCGCGCCTGATCTTCTGCGTGGTTTCATAACCATCCATTTCAGGCATCATGATATCCATCAAAACCATATCGGTCTTTACACCATCGTCATTGATGATATTAATGGCTTCCTGTCCACTTTCAGCGGTAATTACATTGATATTGTAGCGTTCGAAAACAGTGGTCAGCGCAAATAGATTTCTTACATCGTCATCCACAACAAGAATGTTCTTGCCGGTAAGTATGTCTTCTTTGCGACGCCTGTTCTCAATCAGCCTGCGTTTATCTGCCGGCAGATCTGTGTATTTGATGTGAAGATGAAGTACTATCTCTTCAAGCAACAGATCGAGACTGTTCACTCCTTTGGCAAGTACTGCATTAGAAGCATTGTTAAGCAAATTTCGCTCCGTATTATTGAAATCCTTTGCAGAATATACAACTACCGGGGTTAATTTCTGCTTAACCTGGTTAATGCGGGTCAATACCTCATTCCCGGGCATATCAGGCAATGAATAATCAAGCACTATACAATCATAATCATTCACTGCAACCAGTTTGATCGCTTCACTCGCAGTTGGTGCAACATCAACACTGATCAGATCGGAGTTCAAAAGTTTCGCTATCTGTGATGATTCAGATTCATTATCCTCAACAACGATCACTTTCTTCACGTCTTTTTTATCAAATGCAATGATGTCTGAGAACAACTCCCTCAAAGCCTGGTTATTCAGGGGTTTCAGAAGGAAACTTCTTGCACCACGTTTCATCGCAAGATTGCGGTTTTCTTCACCGCTGACAAGATGCACGGGAATATGGCGATAGTTAAGATCACTTCTTAAAAGATCAAGCACTTTCCATCCACTCGTATCAGGAAGCTTTACATCGAGGGTGATGGCAACCGGGTTGTACCTGCTTACAAAATCAAACACTTCAATATAACTTGTGGCAACAATTGCTTTCAGTTTATTCTCATGTGCTTTTTCGATGATGATCTTTCCAAATCGAAGATCATCTTCAACAATCAGTACTACCTTATCGGTTGCTTCAATATTATCCCTGTCATCACCGGTATCATTTATCATTTCACTGATAATACTCATACTGGCAGGTACAGTTTCTTCACCGTTCTCACGGATCGAATTTAAAAGGCTATCGATCTCAGAGGATACCTGTGAATAATTAAACTGACCATTCGATTTGTTTGCATCGGTTTTCTTGATCCTTGAAGTGCCGGGAGAAGATTGAGCAACCGGCAGGAACAGCGTGAAGGTACTGCCCTGCCCTGGTGTACTCTCGAGTTCGATGCTTCCGCCAAGCAGTTCGGCAAGACCACGGCTGATCGAAAGACCAAGACCGGTTCCGCCATATTTACGGCTCGTTGAACCCTCTGCCTGCTGGAATGCTTCGAATATGATATTTTGTTTTTCCTGAGGAATACCTATACCGGAATCACTGATGGCAAATGCAACAACCTTTCTTGCGTTATCAAGATTTGGATTGCCTGGCTTCCAGTTTTTTTCTGCCTGGTAGATTCTCAGCTTGACAAGACCTTTCTCTGTAAACTTAAACGAGTTTGAAAGCAGATTTTTGAGGATCTGGTTCAATCGCTGAATATCAGTCTCAACGGTGGTTCCAAGCTTTGGATCAGTTTCTATCGCAAACTTCAGATGTCTTGCTTCAGAGATCGGTTTGAAAGTTGTTTCAACAAATGCCGCGATCTCTGAGAAACGAACGGATGACATGTTCGCGGTAATGAAACCAGACTCGATCTTCGAAAGATCAAGTATATCATTGATAAGCTGTATCAGATCATCACCACATGAGTGGATCGTTTTCGCGTACCTGATCTGTTTTTCATTAAGATTACCTTCTACGTTCTCATACAACTGCTGTGCGAGTATCAGCAAACTGTTAAGCGGTGTGCGCAACTCGTGCGACATGTTTGCAAGGAACTCCGACTTATATTTTGAAGTAAGCGTAAGCTGTTCTGCTTTTTCTTCAAGTGATTTCCTTGCTTCTTCTACTTCCCTGTTCTTACCTTCCACTTCGTTCTTCTGCTTAACAAGCAGCAATGCTTTATCCTGCAACTCATCGTTTGTACGACTCAACTCCTGTTGCTGCATCTTCAGCTCACCCGCGAGTGACTGAGATTGTGCAAGCAGTTCCTCTGTTCTTGAGTTTGCTTCGATCGTGTTGATCACGATACCAATACTTTCTGTTAACTGTTCAAGAAAGTCGATATGCGTTTCACTGAACATATCGAGCGAAGCAAGTTCAATAACTGCCTTTACCTTGTTCTCAAACAATACGGGAAGAATGATCAGGTTGTTTGGTTTTGCACGACCGAGAC
>JBEVNF010000030.1:0-4098 GCA_040508255.1 Flavitalea sp. | reverse complement strand
TTGCGACCAAAATACTGAGCTATGATCTTGTTTGATTCTCTGAATATGACGATTGTCGATGAAGCCCCTTCCGCGAAAAAATGCGCCGATTGATTGTTGGTTGAATCAGGATCTGCGCTTGCCTTAAGCAACAGACCTACGGCAGGGAATTCTTCGTCTTCACTCTGATCGATTATTTTTTCCACAATCACCCAGTCGTAACCATCTCCGTTCGAAGGTCCTGGACCAGGGATATATATTCTGATGAAATCTTTTTCATAAATGACTTCCTCACTTTTATTATCACCCCTGATACTGAATTTAGCACCACCTGCGATATCATTCCATTTACCGGGTCGCAACAAAGTATTTACAGCCTGCCTGAAATTATCTTTAGCTATCTGCAATTCCTCATCCCCTATACTTTCCGACAGCGTTACTTCTTTCCCCTTAAAATTCCCGGGGACAAGGGCTGCAAAAAAGTCTTGTCTGCTGTATTTCATAGATAAAAGATTTACATCTTCAAAGTCATAAAGATCATTCCACACAATGAAAGCCGGAACAGGTCTCAGATGCAGGGTACAGCATTTGATGCAATCTTTTGTCCAACACTTCAACATGATACCTGTCGCTTTAACCCAAAGCCCCCGTTTAAGGTACTTTACGTTTTTCTATCTCTACCTGATGCAGGGCATACCTGCAGGTTTCGCGCTTACAGCAATGGTTAATTATCTTACAAGCCGTGGAGTGAGCCAGACTTCTGTCGGTCAGTTCATTGTGATCGTCGGGGTACCGTGGACATTACAGGTTCTCTGGGGACCGGTGATTGACAAATTTCGCCTGAGCAAAATTCAGAGCCGCAAACACTGGATCGTTTTTGCACAATGGATGGCAGTACTTGCGTCTGGTGCGCTTATTACTATCTCAGATCCCGTAACAGAAATCCGCACAGTAGCTTTTATGTTTATGGCTCATAGCATATTTGCTTCCTTACAGGATGCAAGTGTTGATGCTTTGGCGATAACACTTGCGCCAGTGCATGAACGTGGCCGGGTGAATGGTTTTATGAGAGGAGGCTTTCTTGCTGGTATCGCGTTGGGTGGAGCCTTCCTTTCTCTGACACTGAACCGTTACGGTTTCAGAACGGCAGCAATGCTTCAATCAGGAGTACTGACTTTATTTTCTTTATTGTTTTTGGTTACAAGGACAATGCCCCGCTCATCCCAGGCTACCATACCGGACCAGGTCAGCACTCCAACCGCAGCCAGGTCTTCCCTGAAACAGGTCTTTTCAGAGATTTTCAGGAACATTACCAGTGCGAGGAGCCTGCGTTATTTTACCATTGTGCTGATGATCTACTTTGTAATAAGTCTGTTCATAAGATCATTTGTGTTCTTCCTGATCAATAAACTCAACTGGTCGGATGAATCAGTATCTGTATTACAGGGCGGGTTTGGCATCATTGTTACGATTATCGCAATTCTGATAGCCGGAATCATTGCAGACAAGATCGGTCCGGGGCGAATGCAGTTTTTTGTATTATCGGGTATTTGTGCCTTCCTGTTCCTCGTAAGTTTTTTTGCGATACAAGGAGAAAATAATCTGCTGTTGAAAATTTCGCTTGTTGTGTGGAATTTTACTGATCCATTTTTGAGTGTCTGTGTGTTCCCGATCTTAATGGGATTATGCTCCGAGAGAGTTGCTGCTTCACAATTTACCGCGTATATGTCATTGATAAACCTGGCAGATGTTTGCGGGTCGTATGTTGCGGGTTGGCTGCTGGCCTATACTTCGACATTTTTGATAGCATTGTTATGCGGATTGCTGATGCTATTGTTACTTGCGTTACTGTTTGCGCGCAGAAATCATAAAATAATTCCCGGGTAGCGTGTTTTGAACCAATTGAAAAAAAATCCGCGAACCATGTTGTAGTGCTGTTCATTCAATGCTTCAGAAGTTAGCGAATTGTCCCGTTTCCGGTACATATTATTTGCCTGCGAAGAAATAAAAACAGTCGCTTCCATATATAATTTTGATAACAGACCCTGATCCTCATATAGCTGATAAGGATGGCGAAATATTTCTTCGAAACCATTTACTCTTTCAAAGCATTCTCTCGTCAGAATGACTCCCGTTGGGCAAGGAGGGGCACCAGTTGAAAATGGATACAAATAGCGGGGAAGCTCTCCCGGCTGATAAATATTTTCACCCGGAGCCCCTAAGTAAACAATTTCATCATGCGCGTTTTTATCAAGCCAGGAGTACCAAAACATTGAGGCTTCACAAATTACTTCCACCTCTGGATACCTCGTAAAAATGGCTAACTGATTTTCTAATTTTCCAGGAAGCCAGATATCGTCAGAATCCAGGAAAGCTATGTATTTGCCCTTTGCAAGCTTCGCACCGCGGTTTCTTGAAGCGGAGGTACCCATATTCTTTCTATCAACATGTTCAGTATAAACGATGAAGGGATATTTATCAGCAAGATCGATTGCAAGTATAGAAGTTTCAATATCCGATCCATCGTTTATAAGGATCAGTTCAAGATTCGGATACGTCTGAGCCAGGATGCTCTGCACAGCTTCATTTAACCATTCAGGATTATTCAGGAATGGTGTGATGATCGAAACCAGTGGCTGATCGGTGTTGATCATTTCTTTTAAGTTATAACTTATTTTGTATAAGTTCCTTCCTCTTCTTTATGCCAGAATTGCACACGATCCGCTTCCACTTTTATAAGGCAGATATTTGGTGTTTCCGGACCTTCAGGAAACCAACGCTCCAGACCTTTGATCCATTTTTCTTTAATCATATCTTTTTCCCTGATGATGCTGGCTGAACCATTGCAATCTATGAACAGCATATCTTCACCCTGGTAGATAAGACTTACTTTCGGCTCATTCGTGATCTGCTCAACCTTTGGTGTATTATCATAAGAAAAAAACCAGGAGGTTCCATCAAATTCGACCTCGCGGTTATTACTCATTGGTCTTGAATGAGAACCATTCTGGCCATCGTCGGTAACCATCATACAGAAATCAAGATTTTTCATTTTTTCTGCAATGGTTGTTAAGGAAGCATTTTTCATGTTGTATTATTTATTGTTAAGAGTTGCCGTGAATACTTGTGCCAAAGGCCACAGGACTTAAAACATTGCCTGGAGTATTTTCGATTGCTTTTGCGTTGTTGAGATAAGTACGGATCACAAATGCGGTAATATTTCTTGAGAGCGTTGGAAAAAATGCCTGCGCGAGTTTCATCATTACTGCAGCTGATCCAACGATCTTTGAAGCCGTAGGGCGTTCTATTAATCTTTCAATTGCGGCCGCCAGTTTTAGAGGATTATAAACCGGGGGCGCTGGCTTCAAAACTTTGCCGGTGTAATTGGCTGCATGTTTTATACCTGGTGTATCGATAAAACCTGGAATGAGGTCGATTACCTTGACAGACTCGTATTTCAGCAGTTCACCACGGAGTGCTTCAGAAAAACCCCTCAGACCAAATTTGGATGCAGTGTAAGCTGCAGCGTATGGTGTAGGAAACCATCCACCAATTGAAATATTATTGAAAAGCAAACCCTGCCTTTGTTCCTTGAAAAATGGAAGCACCGCATGAGCGCCATGCATATAACCAAGAAGATTCGTTTGAACCACCGAGTCGATCACTTCAGAAGGCATCTGATCGAATTCACCAGCTGCCAGCACACCCGCATTATTGATCCAGACATCGATTGAGCCGGTAATGGAGGCAGCTTCTTTTGCGAGTTTGTCAACATCTGCCTGCTTACGCATGTCTGTTACCACAAGATGAACAAGTGCTCCAAACGCTTCACATTCAAGTGCCACTTCTTCAAGTGCTTCTTTACGACGAGCCGCGAGAACCAGTATAGCCTGCTTCTTCGCTAACGTCATTGCTATCGCCCTTCCTGCCCCACTCGATGCGCCGGTAATAACGATAACCATTGTGCGCCAGTTTTTCATACAGCTTTTAATGAGAGGTATCAATTCTAATACCTCTTAAAGCCATGACGTGGCCGCGCATTTTCGTTTTCCTGGGATTCCCGGGAGATCTTGGATTCGTTGGTGTGTATAATAGTCACCCCACATTAGAGTCATCAAT
>JBEVNF010000240.1:0-7858 GCA_040508255.1 Flavitalea sp. | reverse complement strand
GACAACACGATCGTTATAATTGTTCTCTCTATACTTGTTGCATTCTTCTTCCTGCAACAGTTTGGCACCACTGCTATCGGCAAACTTTTCGGACCCATCATGTTCGTATGGTTTACAATGCTGGCAGTACTTGGTGTATATCATATTTTCGATGATATCCATATTTTTAAAGCACTGAGTCCTTATTATGCCATTGAGTTCCTGATCAATTACCCGAACGGATTCTGGTTGCTTGGAGCGGTTTTTCTTTGTACTACAGGTGCAGAAGCTTTATACAGCGATCTTGGCCACTGCGGCCGGGCAAATATCCGCACCTCATGGATCTATGTTAAGACTTGTTTGCTGCTGAACTATTTCGGTCAGGGAGCTTATCTTCTTTCTCATTATAAGAATATCACGGTTGATGCAGCCGCTAAAAAGGCGATGGGTATAAATGCCTTTTATGATCTGATGCCACATTGGTTCATTATCATCGGTGTGATCATTGCAACTACTGCGGCTATTATCGCCAGCCAGGCGATGATCTCGGGCTCATTCACCCTGATCAGCGAAGCGATGCGACTCAACCTCTGGCCGAAGTTTAAAGTAAGATATCCATCGGAAGAAAAAGGTCAGTTGTTTTTACCTGGCATCAACCTGTTGCTGTTTGTAGGATGCGTTGGAGTTGTTCTATACTTCCGGGAATCAAATAAAATGGAAGCAGCGTATGGTCTTGCGATCATTGTGACGATGATCACAACGACCATCTTGTTTGCAAATTACCTGATAGCAAAACGGGTTCAGTCATTTTTCATTTATGTGTTCCTGATCGGCTACCTGGTGATTGAGTCAGCACTGATAGTTGCCCTGTTGCAGAAGTTCACACATGGTGGTTATATTACCCTGATCATGGGTGGGGTGATGTTCGGGATCATGTATGTGTGGTACCGTAGCCGCAAGATCAAAAATCGCTACGTGGAGTTTGTGCGACTTGAGCATTATATCCCTCAGATCCAGGAATTGAGCAACGATAAAACAGTACCGAAATACGCAACTCACCTGGTTTATCTCACGAGTGCAAACAACCCGAAAGAAATTGAACATAAGATCATCTATTCTATCCTGAACAGAAAACCAAAACGTTCAGACATTTACTGGTTCGTACACGTTGATACACTTGATGATCCGTATACCTGCGAATACAAGGTTGATCACATCATTCCCAACGATATTATCCGCGTAGAATTCAGACTTGGATTCCGTATTGAACCGAAGATCAACCTTATGTTCAGAAAAGTGGTTGCTGATCTGGTGGCCAATAAGGAAGTGAATATTACGAGTCGTTACGAATCACTTGAACGTAATAATGTGGTTGGTGATTTCCAGTTTATCGTAATGGAAAAATACCTCAGCCAGGATAACGAACTTCCGTTCTTTGAACGTGTGGTTATGAAACTTTACTTCTGGTTGAAAGAACTGAGTCTTTCTGAAGAAAAGGGATTTGGTCTTGATACGGCAAATGTTACAATAGAGAAATTTCCGCTTATTGTGGCACCTGTTACCAATCTGAACTTAAGACGTATACAGCCTACTGAGTAGTTCAGCTTTCCGTTGTAAAGCAGAATCAAAATGGTAACTTCAGGTTGCTGATGCCAACCTGGTTTTACATAATAGCCACGATTATATTACTGTTGCTTGTACTTTATTTTGTGCAGGAACAATTCATCTTCAAGCCGGAGAAGCTAAAGCAGGATTTCGAATTCAAATTCGATATCCCTTTTAAAGAGTTATTCTTTGATGTGGCGCCCGGCGTACGCATCAATGGCCTGCATTTCTACCGCAAACAACCCAAGGGATTGATACTTTACCTGCATGGCAACACCCGGAGCATAAAAGGCTGGAGTAAGTATGCACGTGATTTCTACCGTTATGATTATGATGTTGTATTGGTTGATTACCGCGGCTTTGGCAAGAGTACCGGCACACGATCAGAACACGACCTGATGAATGATATGCAGTTTGTGTACAACAAACTCGCAGGTGAATTTACGGAACATCATATGCTCGTATACGGCAGAAGTCTCGGAAGCGGATTCGCTTGTAAGATCGCGTCTGAAAACAAACCGCGTTATCTTATACTTGACTCACCTTACTATAACTTGCTGAGAGTTGTAAAAAGATTTATACCGCTGCTTCCGCTTCAATGGGTATTGAGATACCATCTGCGTACAGATCGCTGGATAAGACATGTGAATTGTCATACCTACATTATTCATGGTACGCGTGACATGCTGATACCCATCCGTCACAGCGAGGCGCTGCAAAAAATAAGTCCCGGAAAAATCACCCTGATCCGTATTGAAGGAGGCGGTCATAATAACTTAACTTCGTTCCCCGAGTACCATAATTTTGTGAGAGATATACTGCAGTATTAGGCTGCAGTACCGTGATAAAATAACCAGAATGACCAAAAGACAAATCTTCCGTATCCTGCGTTTCCTCATCCTGATCTATGCTGTGATCGGCATTGTTATTTTCTATGCACAGGATTATATTATCCTGCATCCAAAAACACTTCCCAAAGAACATCAGTTCAATTTCAGTGGGCCATTCAAAGAATTGAATATTCCCTACAATGCCAATTCATCTATAAACCTTGTACAATTCAAAACCGCAGATACGTTGCCCAAAGGTGTGGTGTTATACTTTCATGGCAATCGTGATAACATAAACCGTTACGCAGGTTTTGCACCTTATGTTACAAGGCATGGATATGAGATCTGGATGATGGACTACCCGGGTTTTGGCAAAAGCACCGGAAAATTTACTGAAGAAGCCGTTTATGAATGGGCGCTTACCTTATATAAACTTGCAAGGGCAAGATTCTCACCAGACAGCATTATTATTTACGGAAGATCACTGGGAACAGGCCCCGCAACTCAACTTGCTTCGATAAGAGATTGCAGGAAGCTTATACTCGAAACTCCGTATTATTCAATGCCGTCAGTTTTTGAGAGCTATCTCCCCGTTTATCCTTTCAATAAACTCATCTATCTGAAATTTCCGAACTACGAACATCTTCAAAAAGTAGATGCACCTGTTACGATCTTTCATGGCAGTGATGATGGTGTGATCCCCATCAGGAATGCAAAAAAACTGATCCCTTACCTGAAACAAAACAGCGAGTTTATTTCGATCCGTGAGGGTCATCACAATGATCTTGCAAAGTTTCCGGAGTTTACTGCAAAGCTTGATTCGATCCTGGCTCAGTAACTATTTTACATTTACAACAACGGTATTTTTATTCTTCCTGATCTTTTCAGGAATTGCGCTGACTATCTGTTGTTTCAAAATTTCAACAAGACGTTTTTTGACAAAGTCACGATGTACAACAAGACTGACTTCACGCATCGGCGCGGGGCTTTTGAACTTACGCAGCTGCTGAAGCTGGCCGGGTGTTAGTTCAAGTGTTGCGAGTTCAGGAAGGATAGTGATACCGTCATTGACATCCACCATTCTTCTCAGCGTTTCAATACTTCCGGCTTCGTATTCAAAGGCATGAAGCTGGCGGCTTGCTTTCTGCAGTTCACAAAGATTCATGATCTGTGATCGGAAGCAATGTCCTTCTTCAAGCAACCAGAGTTTATTCGGGTCAATATCTTTTGCCAGCACATAATTCTTTTTATATGCCTCGTTTTTGCGCGATACATAAACCATCAGTTCTTCGTAGAAGAGAGGATATTCTTTTATACCCTGGTCGAGTAATGGAGTAACAAGGAGACCGGCATCGATTCGTCCTTCTTTCAATCTTGAAACCAATGTCTCCGTAACCATCTCGGTGACGATCAATTTCACATTCGGGTACATTCTTATAAAAGGTTGTACAAAAAGCGGAAGCAGGTAAGGCGCGAGAGTTGGGATCACACCAATTTTAAGTTCACCGGTAAGAATACCCTTCCGGCTCTCTACCATTTCGGTGATCAGTTGTTTTCCTTTAAGGATTTTCCTTGCTTCAGTGATGATCCCGGCACCTGCTTCTGTAGGAATAACGGGTTGCTTGCTACGGTCAAAGATCTTGAAACCTATTTCCTGTTCAAGCTTATTGATCTGCATGCTCAATGTGGGCTGGGTTACATAACAAAGCGCAGCGGCATCAGCGAAGTGGCGAACTGTGTCAACGGCAACTATATATTCGAGCTGAACGAAAGTCATTACATAGATTTTATCTATGTAAAGGTAATACTTATAGAGATTCACATTGAGGCCAGTGCTAGAGCTCTTTCAGCACTGTTTCCTCACCTACTTTCAACTCATATCTTATTCCCACTTTCAAGGCAAAATTTTCTTTTTCATGGCTGACAGGAAAATTAAAACAAACGGGATAACCAAACTCCTGAACATGATGAAGGATCAGCTGATGCAATGATTTTCCAAATGGTCGTTCTGTATCTTTTGTATCGGAGAACCCGCCAACGATCAGGGCGGCAAGTTCACCGAGTTTTCCATTGCGTTTTAACTGGACAAACATCCGGTCGATGTTATACAATTGTTCGCCGATATCTTCAAGAAATAGTATTCTTCCTTTTGTTTTGATTTCCGAGCTGGTGCCCAGCAAATGCGCAATAAGTGTAAGGTTTCCCCCGGTCAGTTCGCCGGTTACTGAACCTTTGACATTAAGTTCATGAGATGGTATTGCGTAATTTCCCTTCTTTCCTTCAAGAGCATCTTTCAACGAAAGCACATATTGATTCGCATATCCATCTCCGTTAAATGCGCTGGCCATCGGTGCGTGCAGGGTAGCTATTTTGTAGTTACGGGACAAATGTGAATGCAGTACAGTTACATCACTGAAGCCAATGATCCATTTCGGATGTTTTTTGAATCGTTTGAAGTTAAGCTGATCGATGATCCTGCTGGTTCCATAACCACCGCGTCCGCAGAGAATAGCTTTTACAGATTTATCATCGAGCATTGCCTGGAGATCGGCAAGCCTCTCTTCGTCAGTACCTGAAAAATAGTTCACTGAATTGCTTCCCAAAGTGTAACCAGTCTTGACCGTGTACCCCCATTGAGCAAGGATCTGAATACAGGCTTCTGCTTTCTCTCTTGCCATAAATCCTGCAGGACAAACAATTCCGATTGTATCACCGGGCAACAGGTATGAAGGAACCTTTATCATAATTTTTATAAGTTATTCATGAAACGAACATTGTAAGCGTCAAGCCTTCCACTCTTTGAAGATCACTTCGGCATCACTTACTTTAAGAAAATGCTCAACACCACATTTCAGCGCAAAATTATTCTTTTGATGTCCCACCGGAAAGTCAAAACAAACAGGATATGCATTTCCGTTCACCTGCTCTAGCACGATTTCATAGAGAGATCTTCCAAATTCTTCACCGGGATCATCTGGCTTTACTTTGAACCCACCGATTATAAGTGCTGCAAGTTTTGCCAGCTTGCCGGTGCGCGCAAGATTTCTTACCATACGATCTATACTGTAAAGATATTCATTCGTATCCTCGATAAACAGAATACAATTGTCAGTAGGGAGATCTGATCTCGTTCCCGCAAGTGTTTCAAGTGTTTTCAGATTCCCGCCAACTAGAATACCCCTGGCCTCGCCAGCCTTGTTGAATTTTGAGGGCAGCACATTGTAATTAAGTTCTGTACCGTTGAGTGCGTCCCTTATAGAGAGGATTGTACCAGCCTGAACAGCATCAGCTTTTGCCCATTCATCAGGAAAGCTGTTACACATTTTTGAATGGATTGATGCAACCCTCGCATTACGCGCAAGATGACTATGTATCACCGTGATATCGCTGAACCCAATGATCCATTTAGGGTTTGTGATCAGCTTATCCAGGCGAAGCTTATCTACAAATCTAACCGCACCATAGCCACCTCTTGCACACATGATCGCTTTTACGGATGGATCATCGATCATTTTCTGAAAATCATCCAGTCGCTCAGCATCTGTCCCACCGAAACTAAAATCTCTTTTGCCAACCGTGGCGCCGATCTTTATATTGAAGCCCCAGCTTTGCATCAGTTTTAACGATGGCTGAATTGCTTCCAGCGTGATAAACCCTGCAGGACAGGTTATTCCGATCGTATCTCCTTTGCGGAGATTGGGTGGGATTACAAATGGTGAAGCCGGTTGTTCATCGAAATCTGAAGAAGCCATCAGCTTGGGTGAAACCGAGGCCGTAGCAAGAAAGGAGAGAAAGCTTTTTCTATGCATCAAATAAAAATAAAAAAAACGGTCGACTCCCCCAACGTTCTTTGATGATGCCTAAAAATTGGCCATTGCCCTGTATTGCGGTATTTTTGCAGACCTGCCCCGCTAATGGCGGGAGCCGGCAATATTATGACAGATTACAAGAGAATTTTAGTTACCGCTGCACTACCCTATGCGAATGGACCGGTACATATTGGCCACCTGGCCGGTTGTTACCTGCCATCGGATATCTATGTGCGTTACCAGCGGGCAAGAAAGGCAGATATCAGGTATGTATGTGGATCTGATGAACATGGAGTTCCCATCACTATCCGCGCGATGAAGGAAGGTGTTACCCCTCAACAGGTTGTTGACAAGTACCATGCTGTGATCAAAGAAAGCTTTGAACAGATGGGCATTTCTTTCGATATATTTTCACGTACCTCTAACCAGGTGCATCATGAAACTGCATCTGCATTTTTCAAAAAGCTGTACGATGATGGCCTGTTTGAAGAAAAAGAAAGCGAGCAGTACTATGATGAAAAAACCAACACTTTCCTCGCCGATCGTTATATCATTGGCACCTGCCCTGTTTGCGGCAATCCAAATGCATATGGCGACCAGTGTGAGAAATGTGGCTCAAGCCTGAGTCCCGATCAGCTCATCAATCCAAAGTCAGCACTGAGTGATGCTGTACCGGTCAAAAAGACCACTAAACACTGGTATTTTCCTTTGCAGAACTATGAATCATGGTTGAAAGAATGGATCATAGATGGTCACAAGGAATGGAAGAACAATGTTTATGGTCAGTGCAAAAGCTGGCTCGACAGCGGTCTTCAATCGCGCGCAATGACACGCGACAGCAACTGGGGCATCAAGGTTCCATTACCGGATGCGGAAGGAAAGGTATTGTATGTATGGTTTGATGCACCCATCGGTTACATCTCTGCAACAAAAGAACTGACTGAAGACTGGGCAGACTACTGGCGTAAGGATGATACTAAACTTGTGCATTTTATCGGGAAGGATAATATCGTTTTCCATTGTATCATTTTCCCTGCGATGTTGAAAGCTCATGGAGGTTATGTATTGCCGGACAATGTACCCGCCAATGAGTTTCTGAATATCGAAGGCGAGAAGGTTTCCACAAGTCGCAACTGGGCAGTATGGGTCAACGATTATGTAAAGGATTTTCCTGATCAGCAGGATGTGTTACGCTATGTACTATGCGCCAACTCACCTGAAACAAAGGACAATGATTTTACATGGAAGGATTTCCAGGACAGAACCAACAGCGAACTTGTTTCTATATTCGGAAACTTTGTGAACAGGACCTTTGTGCTGATGCATAAACTGTGTGGTGGTAAGGTTCCCCCTTTACACACAGATGTTGCTAATGAAAAAGATCAGCAGATGATATCAGAGTTTGCTGTAACAAAAGAAAAGGTTGAATCATTGCTTGAACAGTACAAGTTCCGTGATGCTCTATTCGAAGTAATAGACCTTGCACGCAAAGGCAATAAATACATGCAGGAAAAAGAGCCGTGGATTATTGCAAAATCGCTGGCAGAAAACCCTGATGCGCAGAAAAGTATTGATAACTGTTTGCATATTTGTTTGCAGTTAACAGCCAATCTTTCGGTACTCATCAACCCATTC
>JBEVNF010000232.1:0-3915 GCA_040508255.1 Flavitalea sp. | reverse complement strand
TGCAACCAATACAGGTTGGTGCGCTTCTTGTGTTCAGTTAACCCTCACGATCGTAAACGATTAAAATTCAATAAAATTTATGTGTGGAATTGTAGCTTATATTGGACATAGGGAGGCTTACCCTGTTATATTGAAAGGACTAAAAAGACTTGAATACCGTGGTTATGATAGTGCTGGTGTTGCATTGCTCAATAACGGATTAAAAGTTTATAAAAAGAAAGGTAAGGTCGCAGAACTTGAAAATCTTCTTATTGGTAAAGATGTTCACTCAACCATTGGCATCGGTCACACAAGATGGGCCACACACGGTGAACCCAGCGACCGCAATGCACACCCTCATCAGTCTGCAAATGGAAAGCTCGCGATGATCCATAATGGTATCATTGAGAACTATGCACAGCTTAAAAAAGAACTTGTACGTAAAGGATATACATTTTCCAGCGATACAGATACGGAAGTACTACTGAAATTTATCGAAGATATCCAGGACAACAATGAATGTACTCTTGAAGAAGCAATTCGTATTGCTTTAAAACGTGTAACCGGTGCATACGTTATTGTAGTGATAGACCAGGATAATCCTGACACATTGATTGCCGCAAGAAAAGGTAGTCCACTTGTAATTGGTGTTGGTAAAGGCGAACACTTTCTCGCATCAGATGCATCGCCCATCATCGAATACACAAAAGAAGTAGTTTATGTGAACGACTATGAACTTGCAATCATCCGCCCCGATGAACTGATCCTTAAAAACCTTGGAAACGAGAAGATCACGCCCTTTGTACAGAAGCTGGATCTTGAACTTGCAGCGATCGAAAAAGGTGGTTATGATCATTTCATGCTGAAAGAGATTTTTGAACAGCCTGATACAATATTCGATTGTCTCCGCGGCCGTCTCGATGAGATCAAGGGAACCATCACAATGGCGGGTGTACAAAACTTTGTTGATCAGCTCACGAATGCAAACAGGATAATGATTGTTGCGTGCGGAACAAGCTGGCATGCTGGTCTTGTTGCTGAATACATCATCGAAGAATTATGTCGCATCCCCGTTGAAGTGGAGTACGCTTCAGAATTCAGATACAGAAATCCGATAGTAAACAAAGGAGATGTGATCATCGCGATTTCGCAAAGCGGTGAAACTGCAGATACACTTGTGGCAATTGAAAAAGCAAAAGAACAGGGTGCATTTATTTTTGGAGTTGTAAATGTTGTTGGTTCATCCATCGCGCGTGTTTCAAATGCAGGAGCGTATACTCATGCGGGTCCGGAGATCGGTGTTGCAAGTACCAAAGCATTCACCGCGCAACTTGCAGTACTAAGCATGATCGCATTAAAAATTGCACATGCAAAAGGCACTATCGATAATACAAGATTCATGCATCTTGTGAACCAGCTTCACGAGATTCCGGATAAAGTTGCCAAAACACTTAAGCTCGAAGATTCCATAAAAAAGCTTGCTGATAAATACAAGGACGCACGCGATTTTCTTTATCTCGGTCGTGGATACAATTTCCCGGTTGCTCTCGAAGGCGCACTCAAATTAAAGGAGATTTCTTATATACATGCTGAAGGATATCCTGCCGCAGAAATGAAACACGGGCCAATAGCACTCGTCGACGAAACATTGCCGGTTGTGTTCATCGCTACAAAAGATGCTTATCACGAAAAGATTGTGAGTAACATGCAGGAGATCAAAGCTCGTAAAGGAAAAGTAATTGCAGTAATAACCGAAGGCGATGATGTGGTTACAGGTATTGCCGATGATGTCATTATCGTACCTGAAGCAGATGAAATTGTTGCACCTATGTTAAGTGTTATCCCAATGCAATTACTCGCATATCATATCGGTGTTGCAAAAGGACTTGATGTTGACAAACCAAGAAACCTCGCAAAAAGTGTAACCGTTGAGTAACTAATCAGAACAAACATGAATCAAATCAAAAAAAGTCCTGTTGATACACTTGGCTATAACTTTATTATGCCTGAGTATCTGCCCAAAGGAAAGAACGAATACTATCTGCGCAAACTGCAAAATGATAACGGCATAACCTATCGTCAGCTCACTGCCTATGAAATTGAGATGCTCGTACGCAATCGCAATACTTCTGACAACTGGAATAACATCCTTGTTTCAGATGCCTTTAATCCCGAGCTTGTCCAGAACTGTAAATTCTATGGGCTGGTCCGCATCGGCAAACTTGAGCCACTTTACCTTGAGTTCCATAATCTGAAACGACCTGTCGGATTTTATAACAGCACAATCATCAGTTCAGATTTTGGTGATAATGTGGTGATCGATAATGTCAACTATCTCTCTCATTACATCATCGGCTCCGATGTAATGATCGTGAATACAAATGAAATTGCGACCACAGATCGCGCCAAATTCGGAACAGGAATTATCAAGGAAGGTGAAGAGGAAGATACCCGCATCTGGCTGCAGGTATGTAATGAAAATGGCGGAAGACAGATCATCCCTTTTGATGGAATGCTTCCGGGTGACGCATACCTCTGGACCAGAAACCGCGACAATCTCGCATTGCAGGAAAAATTCAAATCATTCACGCAGGCGATGTTCGATGATCGTCGTGGTTACTATGGGACTATTGGCGACAGAACCGTGATCAAGAATTGCCGCATCATAAAAGATGTACGCATTGGAACTGATGCCTATCTGAAAGGTGCCAACAAGATCAAAAATGTAACAATCAATTCATCAGCAGAATCAAAATCTCAGATTGGTGAAGGATGCGAACTGGTGAATGGTATCGTTGATTATGGCTGCCGCATTTTCTACGGTGTAAAAGCCGTGAGATTTTATATCGCTACGCACTCGCAATTGAAATATGGTGCCCGGCTCATCAACTCTTATCTCGGAGATAATTCAACTATTTCCTGTTGCGAGGTTTTGAATTCGCTGATCTTCCCGTCGCATGAACAGCATCATAACAACTCCTTTCTCTGCGCGGCACTGGTTGAAGGGCAGAGTAATATGGCTGCAGGCGCAACCATCGGATCAAATCACAACTCGCGTAGTCCCGATGGGGAACTGCGCGCTGGTCGTGGCTTCTGGCCGGGGCTGTGTGTAAGCCTCAAACATAACTCAAAGTTTGCATCCTATACAATTCTCGCCAAGGGTGATTACCCGGCAGAACTAAATATTCCGATCCCATTTTCATTGGTAAGCAACGACATTGCCAATGATACGTTGCAGATAATGCCCGGATATTGGTTCCTGTACAATATGTATGCGCTCGCAAGAAACTCCTGGAAGTATGTAGATCGTGACCAACGCAAGTTCCGAAAACAACATCTCGAGTTTAACTTCCTTGCTCCTGATACGATCAACGAGATGCTGACTGCCCTGGAGATCATTGAAACCGCAACCGGCGAAGCGCTTCAAAATGCTGATCCTTCAATTTTACCGCAGAACGCACGCTCTATACTAAAAAGCAAAACAGAACTTCCGGAAAATCTGGAGATTACGGTAAACGATTTCGAAAACACAAATCGTAAAACCATACTTTTAAAAGTCTCACAATCGTGGGTGTTATACAACGACCTCATCAATTATTACATCGCGCAGCAGATAATCGGATTTTTTGAAACACAGAAAGAAGATCCTGATGCTGCAATCAAAACGCTTAGAGCGAGGATGAGATCCACCACATCAAAATACCACGGGTCACCTGTCGAATGGACAAACGTAGGCGGACAGCTGATACAAAAGCCCGCAGTAGATGAGTTGATCAGCAATATTGTTTCAGGTAAAATAAAAGGTTGGAAGGAAATTCACGCATTCTACAAAACACAGGCAGACAGATATACTGAAGACAAACTGCTTCATGCTTTAACAGTTTTGAATCAGTCATTACAAGCCGATAAATCAAAGCTGGATAAAGAGTTTATTAT
>JBEVNF010000228.1:0-5785 GCA_040508255.1 Flavitalea sp. | reverse complement strand
TCAACTTCTGCCAGGTCAGATTCACAATTGCACTACCACTGTGTTTGGGCACATATGGAATCTGGTGACCGTAACTGGATTCGCCTGGTGTTACATCTTTTGCTTCCTGGTAGGTGTATTTTAAAGATGGACTGATAACAAGCTTACCAGCTGCCCTAAGAGAACTTCTCAGAGATAGATCAATTCCTTTTACATTCACCTTGCCGAGGTTTAACATCATCCAGCGGTATAAATTGGTAGTGGGCACAGCTACAATTTTATCTGTGATATCATTGTGGTAGGCATCTGCATCGAAAGCTACAAACTGCAAAGCTCCGTTAAACTGGTGCGAGTAACTCAACCCCAGATTATATTGCGTGGTATATTCCGGGCGGAGATTTGTATTGCCAATAAAAGTATAATACAGATCATTGAATGTTGGTAACCGGAATATGTTCTTGTAGAAAGCCCGTACCCTCAGATCTTTATCCCGGAAAGGTTTCCATGAAGCCGCAATAAACGGAGTAAGTTTCTGTTTGTTACCTGCATCACCATATTCTTGAACCTTATCCCAGACAAGCGTTTGCAAAACACCGCCCTGGATATTAACTGAGCTCAACTGCAACTGTGTTGCCAATGATCCGAGCGCTGTATACCTTGTTGGATACGCAAAGCGATAAAGATTTGCATCCAGCTCGTTCCATTGAAGATCGACGGAAGCTGACACTTCCCACCATGACCTTATCCGGTAAAGGTTGGCTGAAGAAAGATAAATCTCCCGCTGGTAATAACGGTTGTCAAGTGCACCCGTGGTAGTTATGTATTCGGGATCAAAATAACGGAGATGATCATACGCAAATTTCCCCTGCAGTTCGTACTGGAATTTTTTGTTACCAGGCGATCTGAACATCAGTTGCGCAAATGCATTGTTATCCCATTGTCTTTGCCCTCTTACAAATTTATTGGAGACAATTGCCCCGGGCAATCCTCTTGCAGATCTGTAATGATATAGTTTGAGTTGCAGTGAACTGCTGTCCTTAAACGAAGTAAATAAGCCTGTTTCTATGCGCCAGGCTTCAATATCGGCATTTTCCCTCGTGGCGCTGGTGTCGTAAACCCCGTTTGTGTACCGGAACTTATATCTGCCATTGGCTTTGATGTATTCGCTGCTCAGCGTAATTGCAGTTTTATCACTGATCTTTTGTTCGTAAAGTAAGGAAGGGTCGATCAGTCCAAACGATCCTCCTTTGTAACTGATCCGTGCGTTATAGTTTTTGCTTTTTTTAAACACAGGTACTCTTGATTGCAGGTACAACGAGGCCGATGAAGCAAATGATCTTGCTGATTGAAAGATCTGGCTGCGTTGTGAATTGTATAAGGAGATCTCCTGCAGATTGTCGAGCGAAAACTTTCCGAGATCAACCTGTCCGTTCTGAGCGTTGCCGATCTGTATTCCATCGTAAAATACGGCAGTATGGTTCGTACCCATGCTACGTGTATCCAGTGTTTTCAATCCTCCTATTCCGCCATAATCTTTAAGTTGGGTACCGGAGAAAAAACGAACTGCATCTGCCACACTGAGACTGTTCATATTCTGCAGCCGCTGTCCTCTCAATGTTTGAGAAGGAGTAATATCATTTGAGGTCAACTGTGTTTTGTATTCCACGATGATCTCATCAAGTGTGCGTATAAAGATGGAATCTTTTTTATCACTACCAGTTGTGCTTTCCTGGGCAACAACATGCTGATAGCCGCAACTTATGATTGCGGCTATCAGTGTAGTAATGTATCGGTTTCTTTTATGCATTTTGATTGAACAACAAAGATCTTATCGACCCTTCTGTTTCCTGCTGATCCTTAGTTGAACAATATAAGCGCCGGGAAGTAGAAGTATTCGTAGCTAACTGTTTTTTTCAGTGTTCCTGACGGGTCGTAAAAGTACAAACTATTATACTTATAGTTTTGTCCGTATCCTGATTGGATGGCGGTAACTACGAGTTCATTTCGGGCAGAATTAAATCTTGCCCCTGAGCCATAGAATTCTTTCCCTGCCGGAATTTTCGCCCATGGTGCGCTAAGAGATGCAGTATTTCCCGGAACATATTTGTAAATCTCATCACCGCCGGCGCCCCATGGTTGCGTTTTAGCTATGTAAACCGCATCGTTTCCTGCTGTAAGGGTGCCGTCGTTCCAGGCGAACCAGGAGCTTCCCATTGAAAACCCAAGGGCAATTTTCGTGGTATCAAGTGTGGCTGGGTTGATCTTTACCAGTTGGTTCTCTGTGGTTGCCCAGATAGAGCCATCAGCGGTTTTTGCAAAACCCTGCCCGATGTCGGCGAGTTTTTTTACTACTGAGAAATCAGATTTTTTGAGAATGATTGCACCTTCTGACTGGCTCTGCGCGAAGATATAATCACCGTTTACAAGCAGGCTGCCCGTTTCGCCATCTACTCCTGCAACCTTTGCGCCAATGGTAAAGTTTGTGAGGTTCACTTTGTAAATTCCATCTGAAGTACTTATGATACCTGTTGTGGCATCAACACCAGCAAATGCTCTTCCATCTGCAGGCATATTTTCAATGCGACCTGTTTCTTTTAATGACTTTGCATCCGTTGCAACGAAAGGTCCCTGCTTGGAAACGATATACAATTTGTTGTTGAATACGGCACCATGTTGCGAAGTAACACCAAGTTCCTTTCCAGGATTTGCTCCTTTGTAGATCATTTGTTCAACGGTATCTTTTCCATAACGAAAGAAGTTTACGTTGCCATTATCATGTCCGAACCAGCCTTCATTGATGAGGATAACACCCTGCTCATATTTCCCCCAGACATGGATCGCGTACTCGAAGCTTGTGCGGCCAGTGGGATTTACAGCGATGTAATTGATCTTGTAATCACCTGCAGAATCAGTCTGAAACACGAATACTGAATCAGTGCTTTTTGCAACACCGTTAACGGACCATTCATAGGCCGTGCTTGTACGGTTGTTGATCTTTGGATGGATAGTGATGGATTCACCAACTACGATTGAATCTTTTCCATTCAGCATTCCGTTATCGGTGATCTCGGGTTGCGGAAGTGAAACATCATCTTTGCGGCAACCGGTAATTGTTATCAAACCGGTTAGCAGGATCAGGACAGGCAGCAGTAGTTTGTTTTTGCGCATAGCTTTATTGATTGTAATATTTTACAAACAGGTATGCAGCCGGGTTCGCCATTGCATGTGCGGTTTAAACACAACGCATTGGTTGTTGATCTTTGTTGAATCAATAAATGGATCAGCTTTTTTTAAGCTTCTCATCCATGCCTCTTACCCGGAAGCAATGAATAAATATGATGCGACTGGCAGGTCTCCTGGCTCGTTCCGTATTGATCGTCTTCCCGTTCCGCCGTGGCGAACAGTGACATGCAGGATCAATACATTAAAGGAACTTACAGTTGCGGGACAGCTCCGGCTTTTACCGGATTCCCTTTTAATTCCGCGGGTGAGGCGGAAACCAATTGCGGCGCGAAGATAATTTTTTGCACCAATTATTTGCAATTTAAATTTTTCAATTAGCTTTGCACTCTCATAACAATATTGTGTCACTCTTAAACACAATACGATGAAAGAACAATCTACCATATCATCTCTTCCTTTGGTTTGCCTGGGCTAAGCAAACACAATCTGCTTTTACATCACTGTAATTTCTGTTGACTGCTTTGCAGTTGAACATGCTGTTTGTTATCCCCAAAAACAAATCATTATCATCTTTTTGAAAGTTAATGCAGTTGGCTGCTAACACTGTGCGCATATATGCGTCAGATCCAGCCCAATAATGCAACTGGCATCCTTATGCCCTTTCAGAAAAGCATTACTAAAATCGCGGATCAACCAATCCGCGCAATCAATTTGAAATGGGAAATTTAAAACCTAAAGAATTAAGTAAGCTCGGGTTCACAGATAACATAACCCGCAGTCTTATTATCAATATTATTTCAAAACATTTTAAACATCAGTCAAACAACGAGCTGACTTCAATACTGTCTGCATTACGAACTGATCCTTCAGCTTATCGCGATGATGCTTTACTGGGACCGATCGCTGAATCAATGATCGATGAAGAGATTCACACTGAATTCAAAAGTTTTGACCTCCTGACCGAATCGGGTTTGCTTAAAGTTTATGGTGGCAAACATATCGAACACAGCGCAAAAGCACAGATGGAAATTGCCATGTCATTACCGATAGCTGCGCAAGGTGCATTGATGCCTGACGCACATACCGGGTTTGGAGTACCGATCGGTGGTGTTCTTGCAACAACAGATGCCGTCGTGCCATATGCTGTTGGTGTTGACATAGGTTGCAGGATGGCACTTTCAATAATTGGTGAGTCAGACAGCCTGTTTAAGAAGTATTCATACCAGATGAAACAGTTGTTGCGTGAATACACACATTTCGGAACAGAAGGTTCGCTCGATCATGAACGGGAGCATGCGGTGCTTGACCGGCCAGAATTTGCATTGACAGAACTATTAAGAAGCTTACACGGCAAAGCTGCAAAACAACTCGGAAGTTCAGGAGGTGGCAATCACTTTGTTGAGTTTGGTGTTGTTGACCTTTATGAGGAAAATCTTTTTGATCTCCCTCCAGGTAAGTATGCAGGTTTGTTGACGCATTCAGGTAGCCGTGGTCTTGGTGCTGCGGTGGCAATGCACTATACTGATATAGCTATGGATGTTTGCAGACTTCCACGTCACGCAAAACAGCTCGCATGGCTGGATATGAATTCTGAAGAAGGTCTCGAATACTGGATGAGTATGAACCTCGCTGGTGATTATGCAGAGGCCTGTCATGAAACCATCCATCATCATTTGCTAAAACAACTTGGTGTGGATGCAATAGCTTCTGTATCCAATCATCACAACTTTGCCTGGAAAGAAAAACTTGCAGATGGCCGTGATGTTATCGTTCACCGCAAGGGAGCAACTCCTGCACATAAAGACCAACCGGGGATTATCCCGGGTAGTATGACAACACCGGGGTACATAGTGCGCGGCAAAGGCCAGGCATTATCATTGAACTCGGCAGCTCATGGTGCTGGTCGCGCGATGAGTCGAAAGCGTGCTGCTGAAAGCATGACTGTTTCTGCAATGAAGAAAATCCTCGCTGCTGCAGATGTAACGCTGATTGGTGGCACCGTTGAAGAAAACCCGCACGCATACAAGGATATCGAAACTGTGATGGCATCACAGGTTGATCTTGTTGATGTTGTCGGGAGTTTTATGCCAAGAATTGTAAGAATGAATAAAGAATAAGTTATGGACAGTCTAAAAATACAGATCACTTCCGGACGTGGGCCGGCGGAATGTTGCGTCGTTGTGGCAAAGCTGACGAAGATGATCGTCGTTGAAGCAAAGAAAAATTCTATCGATGCAAAACTCGAACAGTATGAAGACGGACCCGAGAAAGGAACCATGTATTCTGCGGTCATGAGTTTGCGGGGAGCGAACGTGAACGCGTTTCTTGAGGGCTGGATCGGTACGATACTCTGGATCTCCAAAAGTCCCTACCGCCCGCTTCACAAGCGTAAAAACTGGTTTAGTGGTATCACAATCTGTGATAGCAATAAACCTTTCAAATGGGATGAAAAAGATGTAAGGTTTGAAACTGCGAGAGCCTCAGGTCCTGGTGGTCAGAATGTAAACAAGGTTGAGTCTGCGGTAAGAGCGATCCATGTTCCGAGCGGAGTACAGGTACTCGCAATGGATAGCCGATCGCAGCTGGAGAACAGGCAAATCAGCCTGATCCGGTTAAAAGAAAA